>JBEBCV010000267.1:0-6251 GCA_041157505.1 Chloroflexota bacterium
TCGCGCGTGGCTATCTCATCCCGCGCCAGATCCGTGAGAACAGTTTGCGCAAGACCGAGATTGCCTTCAATGACGAAGCATTAAAGATGATCATCCGCCAATATACACGTGAAGCAGGCGTTCGCAATTTGGAACGCAAGATCGGTGCTGTCTGCCGCAAGGTTGGTATGCGCATAGCAGAGGGGAAGAAGAAAAAATACAATATCAACCCCAAATTGGTGGAAGAATTTCTCGATAACCCCATCTTCCTCGGACCTGAAGAACTGAACAAACGTACCTCGATCCCTGGCGTAGTGCCCGGTCTCGCATGGACATCTTTCGGCGGTGATATTCTCTTAGTTGAAGCCACATCCATGCCCGGTGGACGGGGGTTCCAGATCACAGGTTCCATCGGTAACGTCATGCAGGAATCCGCGCGTGCAGCACTATCCTATGTCCGTTCGCGCTCGAACTCGTTTGGTATCTCTCACGAGTATTTCGATAAGCATGATATCCACATGCATGTTCCCTCAGGATCTCAACCCAAAGATGGACCTTCCGCAGGTGTGACGATGGCAACTTCACTTGTCTCCCTTGTCACCGGACGCAAGGTCAGCCCCCAGATTGGAATGACCGGCGAGATCACCCTGCGGGGTCAGGTCTTGCCGATTGGTGGCGTCAAAGAAAAAGTACTAGCCGCTCATCGCAGTGGACTTGGAACTGTCATCCTGCCCAAACAAAACGAAAAAGACCTGGATGATGTGCCCGAAGAAATCCGCAAAACGATGAAATTTGTATTTGCTGATACCGTAGAAGATGTGATCAACGCAGCTTTAGAAAAACCGAAAGTGAAAAAGAAAGCGACTAAGAAAGAAACAAAACCATCAAAAAAGAAAGCAACCAAGAATGCCAAAACCAACAGTGCTCCTCGCCGAAGATGATTTCACCATGGTCTCCTTGCTCAAAACCCTCCTGAAAATGGAGGGGTATGAAGTTGTTGCCCTCGATGCCGATGCCGACGTAGTCGCCGCTGTCCGCTCAGTTAAACCAGATGTTCTTTTGATGGATGTTCACCTTTTCAGCCAGAGTGGGTTGGACGTTCTGGATAAAGTTCGCCACTCTGCAGATATTAGCAAGGTCCGTGTGCTCATGTCCTCTGGTTCCAATGTCAAAGAAGAATGTCTCAAACGTGGCGCAAATGGTTTTCTCATGAAACCATACATGCCTGATGATCTCTTTAAACAATTGAAACAAGTTCTTGCATTATGAAACTTGAGCTTCATATACGAGAGTTCATCTTCGACTATGATTATGAGCCCGTGTTGAGGCTTTGGCAGAGTATTGAAAGTGGAATGCAAGTAGGGCGGTCTGATACTCCTGAAGAGGTCAAACGAAAAATCGAACGCGACCCCGATCTGTTCCTGGTAGCAGAAACAAACGGCAAAATCGTAGGCACCATCATTGGTGGTTTCGATGGGCGGCGGGGTATGGTTTATCATCTTGCAGTCCATCAAGACATGCGCAGGCTTGGAATTGGTGCAAAGCTCCTGGCTGAAGTTGAAAAACGCCTTCAAGCCAAAGGTTGTCTCAAAGTATATTTGCTCGTTCTTGATGACAATCAAAACGCCATTCGATTCTACGAAGAATGCGGTTGGAAACATTCCAAACACGATCTGATTTTTGCGAAAGAGTTTTAATGACCATGCGCTTTGGAATTATCACCCTCTCTGACCGGTCCTCTCGCGGCGAACGCGAAGACCTCTCTGGACCTGCCCTCGCCTCATTCCTCCAAACTGAGAATTGTTCGGTCTTAAAACAACTTATCCTCCCCGACGATGAATCAGCGCTGCGTCAAACCCTTGCCGTATGGGCAGACAGCGATGAGTTGGATGTCATCCTCACCACAGGCAGCACCGGATTTGCCCCGCGTGATATCGCCCCAGAGGCGACTCGAGCCATCATCCAAAAAGAAGCGCCTGGTCTTGCCGAGTTAATGCGCACGGAATCTCTAAAAAAGACCAAACATGCTGCATTATCCCGAGCCGCGGCAGGCATTCGCATGCGGACGATCATCGTCAACCTGCCCGGCAGTCCAAAAGGCGCGGTTGAAAATCTACAATTTATTTTCTCGGTTCTCCCACATGCTGTTCAACTACTTCATGATGACCCCAACTCTGAAGCCTCTCATTAACTTGTTATCAATAGAAAAATTAGCATAATCAGCCTTATTTTTGGATCAAACCTTCGAATTCGTTCCTCCTAGCCACGATTCGTAAGTCGTTGGTATAATCCGCCCGCTTATAAAAAAACCAATCAACCAAGGAAAATGCAAGAATGATCGATGTAAATGAACTTCGCAAAGGTGTCACTTTTGAATTGGACGGCAACCTCTACAAGGTGTTGGACTATTCCCACAACAAGACCGGACGCGGTAATGCCAATATCCGCATCAAGGCGCGCAACCTCCTGACGGGTGCCAACATTGAACGCACCTTTAACTCCGGTCAGTCTGTGCAAGATGTCTCTCTCGATTTTGCCAATGTCTCCTACCTCTATAACGATGGAGATCTTTACTACTTTATGGACAAAGAGACTTTCGAGCAGCCGGGCATCAAAAAGGAATCCCTTGGCGATAGTGCCCAGTATCTGCAAGAAGGCATGGAAGTAAAGTTGACTTTCTACAAGGGCGAAGCCATTGACGTAGAAATGCCCACTTCGGTGGATCTGAAAGTTGTCGAAGCAGAAATGGCGATTCGTGGCGATACCGCTACTGGTGTGACCAAAAAGGTCACAACAGAAACCGGTCTCACCGTGCAATGCCCGAACTTTGTCAACGTAGGCGATACCATCCGTGTGGACACTCGCACAGGCGAATACGTTACCCGCGTCTAATTAGAATGAAGACACCTGCCGGGCATGAATGCCCGCATTTTTACGGCGATTACTTCCGCGGAAAAAATGTGGAAGAATGCCGTCTCCTCAAATCGCAAAATCAAGCATGGTCTCCCGACCTTTGCCGCACTTGCCCAGTGCCTGCCATTGCACGTGCAAACTCATGTCAATTCATGAAGTTGAATGTTGTGGTGGCGCGTCCCTTGGTGGCATTATTTCAACGTCGGGTGCAGGTGCAGGCATATTGCGAAAAATCAAAACAGAACGTCTCTGAACCTCAGGTGGGGTGTGGCGAATGCCATGCCCTGCCTTTTAAATTTGAAATAAAAGAAGATTGAAACACAGACTCCGGGGGAGTCTTTTAATAAAATGAAGCTCACACTCCTGCTCGACCTCGATGAAACCCTGCTGAAGACAAATCAGGATGTATTTTTCCCTGCATACCTTCAGGCATTATCCACCAATTTCGCGTCAAATCTGGATGCAAAATTGGTCATGCGTGCTCTGCTTTCCAGTATAGAGAAAATGAATCAAAGCGAGGACTCAGCGCGCTCTTTGAAGGAAGTATTTAGCGATGAGTTTTGTCCGATGGTGGGGATGAGTAGGGAAGAACTCGATGCTCACATCGATGATTTTTACAGCCGGATCTTTCCAACCCTTCGGGGCATCACGTCCCAGATCCCTGAAGTTAAACCGTTTATAGATTGGGCAATCGTTCAAGGGTATCGATTAGTCATTGCCACAGATCCGCTTTTACCCCGTCCTGCTACTCGTCAACGTGTCGAATGGGCTGGCTTGGATCCTGATCAATTTGAACTCATATCAACTTTTGAAGATTTTCATTTTCTGAAAAAATTCCCTGATTATTATGCAGAAGTGCTTGGGCAGATCGGCTGGCAGGATGGACCTGTCTTGATGGTGGGAAATGATCTGGAGCGCGATATTAACTCAGCGAAGCAGCTTGGGCTGGCTACCTTTTTCGTGGAAGCAGAATCCGGTTCAACGTCTGGACCTGAGGCGGAGCCCCGCGGAACATTATCTGATTTACGCCGCTACCTTGAGTCTACCGACCTCGCAACTCTGCATCCATCCTTCAGAACAAAAGAAGCCATCATGGCAGTTCAAGCATCCACTCCAGCGGTGATGCATAGTCTGCTACGCGGGTTGGGTCCTGATGATTGGAAGCGCAAACCATCCTCCAGTGAGTGGACGGTTATTGAGTTGATGTGCCATTTACGTGATACTGAGCGAGAAATTCATCATATGCAGATGAAGCTATTTAATGGACATGGTGAGCCATTTATCCCGCGCCCAGATACTGGGATTTGGGCAAACCAGCGCGATTATTTGCATGAAGATGGATGCACTGCGCTTATGGAATTTATTGAAGCGCGAAAAACTACATTGGATATTTTGAAAAATACTCCGGATCTGAGTTGGGAGCAAAAAGCCCGCCACGCCATTTTTGGACCCACAAACTTTCGTGAAGTTGTAGGTTTTATGGCAGATCACGACCGAATGCACGTCCAACAGGCGCTTTCTCTACTCAAAAGACTGTAACAAATTGCCGTGTCCAATTCCATAGTTTCGTGTTAAATAGGACAAGTTTGCTTGTCCTATTTTTATGCAAATTACCAATAAGGAGTACTGGTAGATGAGAAAACGTGTTGTAGTAACGGGGCTGGGATGTGTCAGCCCTGTAGGAAATAATGTGAAAGATTCATGGGAAGCCTTGCTGGCTGGAAGGTCCGGTGCAGCACCCATTCAGGCTTTTGATGCGAGCCATCACAAAACAAAGTTCGCAGCAGAAGTTAAAGGTTTTGACCCTGTGGCTTTATTTGGAACCCGTGAAGCGCGGAAGATGGATCGTTTTACCCAGCTTGCAACCGCCGCTACTTTGGAGGCGTTGGAGCAATCGGGTTTGAAGATCGATGAATCGAACCGTGACCGTGTCGGCATTTTGATCGGCACCGGTATTGGCGGAATTATCACCACCATTGAACAATATGAGATCATGAAAGAACGTGGACCGGAGCGTGTCAGTCCGTTTCTTATCCCAATGATGATCGCAGATAGTGCGGCAGGGAACCTGGCCATTCGCATTGGCGCACGCGGACCTAACATGTCACTGGCAACAGCCTGTGCTTCTGGCACGAACGGTGTGGGCGAAGCCGCTGAAATGATCCGCCGTGGTGCAGCAGATGTGATGGTGGCGGGAGCTTCAGAGGCAGCAATCCATCCGTTGACCATGGCTGGTATGAATGTCATGACCGCGCTCTCCACCCGTAACGATGACCCGACGCGTGCATCCCGTCCATTCGATAAAGATCGTGATGGTTTCTTAATGGGTGAAGGTTCCGCAGTTTTGATTCTAGAGTCATTGGAACACGCACAGGCACGCGGTGCAACTATCCTGTGTGAATTTTCCGGATACGGCACTTCAGATGATGCCCATCACATTTCTGCACCTGCAGAAAATGGCGCAGGTGCGGCGATCTCCATGAGCCTGGCATTGAAGGATGCTGGTTTTGGTGCAGCTGATATTCAATATATCAATGCTCATGGAACATCCACCCAACTGAATGATAAGAGCGAGACGGCTGCCATTAAGACCGTGTTTGGTGAGCATGCATATAAACTGGCTGTTTCTTCCACCAAATCCATGACCGGACATCTCTTAGGGGCGTCCGGCGCTTTGGAAGCTATGATCTCTGCACTCACCATTATGCACCAGACCATGCCTCCAACTATCAACTATGAAACTCCCGATCCGAACTGTGATCTTGACTATGTTCCTAATCAGCCTCGTAAGGCGGATATCAAGAACGTCATGTCCAACTCGTTTGGTTTCGGTGGTCATAATGCGACTTTGATCCTCAGCCGCTACCATTAAGGAGAAAGAATGCCATACGCGCATATAACAGGCTGGGGCATCAGTGTTCCGGAACCTGTGTTGACCAACGACGACCTCGCCAAAATGGTAGAGACGAATGATGAATGGATCCGCGAAAGAACAGGCATTCGTGAACGCCACATTGCGCGAGAAGACCAATTTACTTCTACATTGGCAGTGGAAGCTGCCATCAAAGCATTACAGGTAGCAAACTTAGCGCCCACTGAAATAGATCTGATCATCGTTACCTCATCCTCTCCAGAATATATCTTCCCCGCCACTGCCTGCCTTGTGCAGGATCAGATCGGAGCGACCAAGGCTGGTGCATTTGACTTGCTTGCAGCATGCTCAGGTTTTATTTATGCTACCAACATGGCGGCACAGTCCATTCGTAGCGGCTCGATCAAGAATGCTTTAGTGATCGGTTCTGAAACGCTTTCCCGTTTTGTGAATTGGAAAGACCGCAGCACTTGTATCCTTTTTGGTG
>JBEBCV010000268.1:0-3994 GCA_041157505.1 Chloroflexota bacterium
TCATTGTTAAAACTCCTTATAGTATTCTCTTGAAAATTGGCATTGTGTACGATCTTCCATACAACAACTTCAATAAACACCAATATTTTGGATATCATCTCCTTTCTTGTTGAAAATTAAATAAAAAAGCTGCCAAGCGAATATGCTCCGGCAGCCTGGCGATCTGTATGTTACAGACCCATAGCTTTGCGCCCCCACCTTACGGTAGGTTTACCTTTTCGTTCCACAGATCGGTATTTATGATATTTATAGTAGCATATTGCAGGCTGAAATTCAAGCAATGTTTATCTAAATAATCTGAATAATTCAACTATTCTGACAAATTATCAGGCTAAATACCTATGTTGGGAACTTGGATGTGCAGCAAGTTGTAATGTGGAATGACTCAAACGGTCATTTCGCCCCGCAAGGATGTTTGCATCAACTGCTTGATTTGGTCTACCTGAAGATTTTGACTGAATAGATAGGATAGCTTTGCCAACGCGGCTTCGGCGGTCATGTCGTATCCGCTGATGACTCCGGCTCGGGCTAAGGCGGAGCCTGTTGCATAGTCCCCAAGGTGGACACTACCCCGTAGGCATTGTGTGCAATCCACGATGACAACTCCACGGGCGGTGGCTTCTTCGAGCGCAGCGAGAAAATCTGTGTTGTTGGTGGGACCGTTTCCAACGCCGTAGGCTCGTAGAATCAACCCTTGCAATGGCGGCTGGAGAAAATTGCGCACGACCTGCGCCGGAATGCCGGGCCACAACGGCAGCGCCCCCACGTTGACTTGTTTCAACTCTTGAACTTGCAAGGATTTTCTTTGCGGGGCAGGTAAGACCAAATTGCGGTTGATACGAATCTCCACGCCGATGTCGCCAAGCGGAGGCAGGTTGGGGGAGGCGAATGCATCCAGCCCATCGGTGCTGACCTTGACCGAGCGGCATCCGCGTAGGAGTTGATTGCCAAAACACAAGCAGACTTCGGGGATGTCAAAATTTGCAGCGATGGTCAAAGCGGTGATGATATTGGCGCGCGCGTCGTTGCGGACCTCGCACAGCGGAATCTGCGAGCCAGTGAGCACCACGGGTTTCCCCAACCCCTCCAACATGAACGGCAACGCGGACGCGGTGTATGCCATCGTGTCTGTGCCGTGCAAAATGATGAAACCGTCGTACTTGTTGTAATGATTGCCAATGTCGCGGGCGATCTTGTACCAATCTTCGGAGGTCATGTTCGCCGAATCGAGTAGCGGATCATACTCATGGATCTCCACATCAGGCATCAGGTCGCTTTTTAGCTCTGGCATGGACATGATCTGCTCTGCCAAATATCCGGGCGCAGGCGCATATCCTTCGGATGTGGGCTGCATGCCGATCGTCCCGCCGGTGTAGATAATGTAGACGCGTTTTTTCATGGGATGGTTACCTTCGACTCCAAAGATTTCAACAATTAAACCACGTCGTTCAACGATTTGATTCCGGAAATATATGTTCTTAAAAACGAACTCACCTCGAAGGTCGAAGTGAGTTCGTTTTTGATTACCTGAAAACAATTACATCGGGTTCATCAGTTGGAAGAAATTTCCATCCGGGTCTGCCAGAGTGGCGATTGACCCTTCACCTTCACCCATGCCATACGGTTCTTTGATGACCGTTGCGCCGATGGCTTTGATGCGCTCGAATTCTTCTGCGACCTGCGTCGTTTCGAAGTTGAGCATGATGCGACCGGCGTCTTTCGTCTTGCCGCCCATTTCAGAGTGGTTCAAGATTCCTAAAAATACGTTGCCAACCTGCCAGCCCCAAAAGCCGTTATCGGGGTCAATCATATCGGCGGGTTTTCCGAGCAGCTTTTCATAGAAAGCCACCATCGCCGAAGATTGTTGTGTTCCAAGCATGACCGAATTCAAGTTCAACATTAAACACTTCCTTTCATTTTTAAAGTGGGTGACTTCATTGTAGAACATATATTCTGTTTTAGCAAGAGGATATTTAAGGATCTACCCGATCTTTGACGAGACGGATGAAATTCAACGCTTCTGGCGCAAACCCTGCGCCGCCTCCACTCTGGGACCGGAGGGCTGTTTCTATCCATTGAGCTTGCTCAAGCATCTGACCTTTTGCCCACTCTGCCGCGACAGGTTTGGATACGATAGTGCCATGCTTGATCGCATGTAAAGCGCGACACATCGAGACGACTGCGTAAGCATGATATTCACTGCCACGATCTACTAACCAAGCTGGGTTATCAAGCATCGGAAACCACCACTCATTCAATACACCCAACACAGCCTCGCGAATGTCTTCAGCAGAGACCGGGTCGATCAAAGTCTTAGGGTCAGGTCCGGCAAGGATAACTCCCTGCTCATGGATGACATGCCGTTGAATGATCCAATCACTGCCGCGGTGGTCGATGTAGAAACTGCCTTCGTTGACGGTGGGGCAGGGCGGTCCGCTCGGGTCGTGGCGGCGGATAAGACTCTTAGGCAGATACGAGCCTTCGAGTTTGGCTGCCCATTTGGAGGGTCTCGCCCAGATCTCTTTGTGCATCGCTTCAAGGCGGTTAATGACTTCACCCGATAAGGCGTTTTGCGTCACAATGGCAAAGTCTATGTCGCTGCTGTTCAAATCGAAGTCGCCTGTGGCGAGCGAGCCATATAAATACATGCCTACGAATTCATCCTGCAAGACCTCCTGCACGTTGGAGAGCAGGAGGTTGAGGATTTCGTTCAAATCTTTATATGTCGTAAACATAACTTAAGTCTGTCATCCTGAGCGATAGCGACACATGCACCGCGTTGCGGATGCAGTGCGGTGAGGGTCTCTACCAAGTTTGTTAGAGACCCTTCGGTCGCGAAAAACGCTCCCTCAGGGTGACACGTTCTTCTTTTCCGTGCGTTTCAATTTAATGCAAGTGACGGGGTAACCGTTGTTATCGCCATTGAAACGTCCGATCTCTTGAAAGCCTTCACTTTCGTAAAGCTTGATCGCGCTTTTATTTCCATCGAGGACGATGGTCCACGTGCCTTCGCCGATCTCGCGGATGCCAATGCGGAGCAATTCGCGCCCGATACCTTTGCCATAATGAGCCGGGTCCACGTAGAGCCAGGCGAGGTAATCCTCGTCCACGCCGACGAAGCCGACCACGGTCTCGCCTTCACAGGCTACAAATTTCTTGCTGCGTTTCAAGTCTTCCACTTCCTTATCCTGCTCGATCGGAATGAATCCACGCGGGTTGCAGGAACCTTTGAGTTCGTCGGGTCTTGCGCGGTCATGGATCTGGCAAATGGCTTGCCAATCATTGTCGTCATAGTTTCGGTATGTGATCATGTTAAAGTCTCCTATTTATATATCTTTCCATCGCGCGCCTGCCAAACATCCGTAGCAAAGTGTTCGATAAAGCTGCGATCGTGGATGACGGCAAGAATGGTTCCGTTGAAATTTTCCAAGGCTTCTTCAAAGCGTTCACGCGAGGGGATGTCTAAGTGGTTGATGGGTTCATCAAGAATGAGGAACGTGCATCCTTGCGCGACGAGTAAAGCCAGTTGCAAGCGGGCGCGTTCGCCGAAAGAAAGGTCACCAGCAGGTCGTAGCGCCGCATCGCCCTTGAAGAGGAAGTAATGCAAGAAATTTCGCGTCTCAGTTTCGTTGATGGCAGAGACGCTTTGGATGGTTTGCACCGAATTCAATGCCGGGTTGAGCAACTCCTGTTCTTGCGCCATGTAACCAAGCTTGGTTGCTCCGCCCAGGCGGAACGAACCTGCTAGTGGGGGAATTTTCCCAACCACGGTGCGTATGAACGAAGTCTTGCCTGCTCCGTTTGGACCTGTCAGCACAATGCGTTGACCCGCGCGGATGAATAAGTTGATGTCTGTCAGTAACGGATTTTCTGGCGTGTAGCCAATGGAGAGGGAATCAGTCACCAACACATCTTTTGATTGATGGTCAGGTGTGCCGAAGTCCAATTTGAGCTTCCATGAACCGCGCGGCTTTTCGAGTTTCTCCTCCGTGAG
>JBEBCV010000269.1:0-3973 GCA_041157505.1 Chloroflexota bacterium
GGTTTTATGCTATCAGGCGTATTGCCCAATAAAACATTAGCGAGAATAACACCCATGCTGTAATCCCGTTTCGAATTTCAAACTGCCTAACGGAACTGATAATTTTTTGAGTCATTGATCTGGGGAACACCAGTACAAGGCACATCAAGATCAGTGCAGTGAAGAAAATTGGCGCAAAGGCATGAGTTTGTAAGGAGGAGATTACATCTCCGTGAAGCAATTGCATGGTCGCGCGGGTCAAGCCGCAGCCAGGGCAGGGAATCCCTGTGGCAGCGAGGATGGGACACTGCCAAAAAGATATACCTGCCAGATTGGCGCTTATATGGATCACCCCAAAACCAACGATTGCAGCATTTTCGGCGCGATTTTCCAGAAGATTAGAAAATACAGGCTGGTGCCAGAGAGTGTGGAGCGAATTATTCATGGATATGTAAACCCATCTTGCCAGAAAAAGATGCCAATTCAATTCTTTCGCTATAATTAGGACTATGCCTGATAATAATCGTACTGTCTGGTCGTCTGACTCGGGCGACCTTCGCAAGAAAAACCAAACCGTCTCACACGCCCGGTCTTTACCACCACAGCAACAGACCGCTTATCTGCACCGCGAATCTGGTGGCAGGCGAGGGAAAGTGGTTTCGGTCGTGAAAAATCTCATCCTTACAGACGATGACCTAAAAGCCCTCGCTAAAAAGTTGAAACAGGAATGTGGCTCAGGTGGAACTGTAAAAGATGGATTGATCGAAATTCAAGGAGAACACCGTCAACGCATGGCGGAGGTACTTCAAAAGCTTGGCTATAAAGTAAAAATCGCTGGTGGATAAAAAAAGTGGACAGGTTCAACACCTGTCCACTTTCTACATTCCATTCACTATCAACTACCCATGCCTGCTCATGAATTTTTCCATGCGGCGCAGGGCTTCTTCGATCTGCTCGTAAGAAGTGGCATAACACATACGCACAAAACCTTCGCCACCGGGTCCGAAAGCATTGCCTGGAACCACAGCCACACTTTCTTCACGCAGCAGTTTTTCCGCGAAAGTTTCATCGTCCATGCCAGAGGCGCGGATGTTGGGGAAGGTATAGAAGGCGCCCTTTGGCTCAAAGGTCGTGAGACCGAGGCGGTTCAATCCACTCACCAATAAGCGGCGGCGGCGATCGTATTCCGCGACCATTTCTGCCACATAGGGTTCGCCTGTTTTCAATGCTTCAATGGCGGCATCCTGTGCAGTGGTCGGGGCAGACATGATGGTGTATTGATGAATGCGCACCAAACCTTTGATGATGTCAGCAGGTCCGCAGGCATAACCAATACGCCAACCAGTCATCGCGTAATCTTTCGAGAAACCACCCAGCAGAACGGTCCGGTTTCTCAGGCTGTCGCTCAATGCAGGGAAGCAGACATGTTCAAAGTCATACACGAGGCGGTCATAAATTTCATCTGAGACGACCAGCAGATCATATTCTTCTGCGATCTTGCCGATCTCCAGCATCACTTCACGCGGAGCAACAGCACCAGTGGGGTTCGAGGGATAACCAATAAAGATGATCTTCGTACGGGGGGTAATGGCTTTGCGGATGTCATCCGGGTCAATAGTAAAGTTATTTTCAAGCCGTGCAGGGATCTCAATCGGCACGCCGCCGGCAAGGATCACCTCAGCCTGGTACGACACAAAACAAGGGGTGGGGATGATGACTTCATCGCCCGGTTCAAGCACAGCGGTGAACGTGAGATACAACGCCTCAGAAACACCGACTGTTGCAATGATCTCGTTGGCGGGGTCATATTTCACGTTGTAAAGTTTTTTCAAATTGTCAGCGATCCCCTGCCGCAATTCCATCTTGCCAGAGTTCGAGGTGTAATGGGTCTCGCCATTTTGCAGCGAACGAATGCCCGCATCCAATATGGGTTTGGGTGTGGTGAAATCCGGCTCGCCGATGCCAAGCGAGATCACATCCTTCATCGTTGCAGCAATATCGAAAAATTTTCGAATCCCGCTGGGTTTCAAACCCGCCACACGTTTTGAAAGTCTTTGTACTGCACCTATTTCCTGCATTGAGCCTCCTTATAAGGGTTGTACGTGCCAGTCATCTGAAATTTCCTGGTACGTCAATTCAAATGCCAGACCATTCGTGGTCTTGACGCAAAATCCCTTTTCACCGGGTCCGCGCCATCGCGAAAAGATTTCTGCGATCTCGTATCGCCGTCCTTGCCACACCAGCGAAAGCGGACGCTCCGCATATTCTGTATCTGACCTGCACTCCACAGCTTCCATGCGGACTTACACCTCGATCGAACTCGTGTCCCCAATATTCAACTGCATGACGTGACCATCGCCTCTTCCTTTAATTTTGGCTTGTTTGCCAATGAGAGAACGGGTCAACGCTGCATCTTTTATTTCACAATCCGGCTCGACAATCGACTCTGCAACGTGCGAATTTTCGATCTTGCAATTCGCACCAATGGATGCGAACGGACCTATCTTTGAATTACTGATCTTTGCACTTGCATGAATAGCCACCGGTTCAATGATCTCAACATTCGAGCCTTCGAACTTGCCAACTTGTGAACCGATCTTTTCCAGGAGAATCTTATTCGTATCCAGTGTCGCTTCGATGGTGCCTGTATCCAGCCAGGTACTGATCTTCTGGGTGCGGACTTTTGCTCCACTTTCGATCATGATCGAAATGGCATCGGTCAGGAAGTATTCATTTTTCAACATCACACCGCGCTTCATCTGGACGTCGATCGCGGCAAGCAGACGTTCGGCACTCTTAAAGTAATAACACCCAACCACCACAAGGTTGTTATCCATACTTTGCGGCTTCTCAATGAAGCGCTTTACCCAGCCGTCTGCGCCTTCTTCCGCCACCCCAAAGCGACGCGGATCTTCCACGGGCATCACCCAGGCAACACCGTCCGCTTCTTCCTTATTAAGGAAGGAGAAGTCCGTCTCCATGAGCGTATCTGAGAAGCACATGATCATGGGTCCCGTCAAATGCTCGCGTGAAAGCCACAACGCATGAGACTGTCCCTTCATTTCATGCTGCACCACGAAATGTGCTTTGAGATTCGGATAATTCTCTTTGATGAAAGCAGGGACTTGTAACTCGCCGAGGTAGGGTCCCACAATGAAAATGAATTCGGCATTGTCTGGGTCCGGCAGAGTTTTGAACATGTCCAAAACATGCTCGAGTGAAGTCTTACCCGCCACACTGACGAGCGGCTTGGGTTTGCTCCACGTGTGCGGGCGCATACGGGTTCCCCAACCTGCCATGGGAATAACGATTTTTATGGTTTCACGAGCCATGATTTCGGGTATCCATTTGATGATGATTTTTCTTATTATACCGTCTGGAATTTTTCGGAACGGTATTTCCCCCATACAAAAACATTAGCCTGCCCAGACAACTTACCACTCGCCATAGTTCGACTTGATGTTGCCTTCGCTATACTTGGTCAAAAGATTTCGATGCACAATGTACATACTCTCAGGCAGTTCATTTATGGGGAAGGAGCGTATCTCAGCGATCTCTGCATCTGAACCCCCAATAAACTTGAAGTCCTTGCAAAGAAAAACAGATGTGTGATCCGTCTTCCATTGGGCATAACTGGTGAAGATACCCAGGAGCGTGATTTCACCTAGTTCAGCGCCGGTCTCTTCACGAGCTTCGCGCCGTGCCGCTTGGTCAAGCGATTCCCATTTTTTGAGTCCGCCGCCAGGCAGATACCAACCGGGTAAATACGTGTGTCGAACCAACCATGCCTTGCCATCTTCTATCATCACCACCCGCACCCCCATGCGGATGGGACGAAATAAGAAGCAATAGATCTTGAAGCCAAGATATAAAAAGCGATAGAACATTACGAGTGACCCAACACAGGGTGCGGTTGATATAACTCCTCAAGGCGCTTGACTTCTTCGTCTGTGAGTTTGATATCCAAAGCAGCCATTGCCTGATCGAAATGCTC
>JBEBCV010000270.1:0-3806 GCA_041157505.1 Chloroflexota bacterium
GTGGCAGAAGAGATTCTCGGCAACGCCCTGAAGGGCAAACGTGATAAGGCGGTCATCGCAACCAAGGTTGGCATGAAGATTGGCGCGGGAGATGATGATCAGGGGCTCAGCCGCACACATATCCTGCGCGAAGCGGAGCATTCACTGGCACGCCTGCAATGCGAGATGATCGACCTGTACTACATGCACAAGCCTGACCCCAATATTCCGATGGAAGAATCGGTGCGGGCATTCAATGACCTAATTAGCTCTGGAAAGATTCGCTATTGGGGCATCTCCAATTTCACGGCGGAACAGATCGCCAGTCTCTTGAAGCTCTGCGATGAGAATGGGATTCCTCGCCCCATAGCATTGCAACCCGCCTACAGCCTGCTCAAAACGGATATCGAAGCCGAGGTTCTACCCTTGTGCCAAAAAGAAAACATCGCCGTATTTCCCTATCAAGTTTTGCAGGGCGGCATGCTGACCGGTAAATATCGCCGCGGCGAGAGTGCGCCAACCGGGTCACGCCAGACCGAGAAACCAGAATGGACGATGCCGCTCACAGATGAGACCTTCGATAAATTGGATGCCATCGAAGCCGAGGCAAAGAAACGCGGGCGTACGCTCATGCAGCATGCGTTGAAACGGTTGCTGGAAAAACCCATGGTGCTATCGCTGATCCTTGGCGTAAAAAGCATTTCGCAGATGGAGACGCTGCTAAGCGCAATCGAATAAAATTTACCGAAACAAAAAGGACAGGTCTGTGACCTGTCCTTTTTTTCTACCAGTTGTTATCTTTCTCGTACCCCAACCTCACCAGCAGATCTCCCGCTACCTCTTTGAACAATTTCTTATGTTCGGCGGTGAAGTATTGAGTCCAGCCGCCAGTTTTGCCGGAGCGGAAGGTGTGACTCTTCTTTGGCTGGATGGCTTCGACCAGGATTGGCAAAGCTTTTTCGCGCGGCGTGGGAATCTTATAGCCTGTCTTTTCCACTTCATCGAGCATGGCATTGAGGGTGGCGTCGCGGCTGTTGATCAGGTCTTCGAAACGGATGCACATGACATTTTTTTGTTCAAGCCATTGGAAGACGCCTTCATATCTCTGTAGGACACTGACCATCTTTAGCCCGTCACGGTCAATGCCGGTGATGGCTATATTGAGTCTCGCGCCAAAATCGGGCAGAGAGTTGTAGTAGTCGTGCATGCCATGCTCTTCATGCATATCGGTCGCGAAGAAGACCTGCGAGACGAGCATATCTCTCGGATCACGATAAATGAAATAGTTCACGCGCCCGGCTGAGGTCAGGAAAGAAGCGTTTTCTTCTGTCGCATCTACATAGCCCCAACCGATCACTCCCTTTGGGGTACTCTTCAAATCCGCGAAGATCTCTTCTTTTGTTTTTCGCCTTCCTGCATACGTGATCGTCCGCACCGGGTCTGCATCGACATACTTGTACGGCATGATCTGGGTAAACCCATTCATGACTTGTAAAAGCAGATGAGAGCCGCTCTTCGGTTTTGAGTTCGCAAAGATAGGCGGTGCATCGTTAAAAGAAAACCGCTTCCAGCGCCAGATGGCTTGGGCGGTCTTCCCATACGGGCGAAGGGTGCGGCGGATGTTTTGTTTAAATCCCATATTCATTTACATAGGGGCGAGGTAACCTCGCCCCTACGCATAAATTTTATTCACTCACTACGCGGCGGAGCTTCTTCATCGAACCCTTTTCGGATTCATAAACACGCTTCACGCCGTCACCCATTCCCGCTTCAGTCACGCGGATGTATTTTACGAGGCGTTCAAAACCACCCGGTTCCACCGAGGCTGCCTGGTCGCTGCCCCACATGGCACGGTCCAACGTGATGTGACGTTCCACAGAGCAAGCGCCGAGTGCCACTGCAACCGCAGAAGGCACGAGCCCCACTTCGTGACCCGAATAACCAATGGGATTCTTCGGGAATTCATTGCGCAGGGTTTCGATCATGCGCAGGTTTAATTCTTCCGGCTCGCAAGGATAGGTGCTGGTGCAGTGCATAATAACAAGGTTATCTTCACCGACAGCATTCACACCCTTGTGAATTTGCTCCATGGTGGACATGCCCGTGGAAATAATGATGGGCTTGCCGGTCTGGCGCACATACTTGAGCAGGTTGTGATCCGTCAACGATGCGGAGGGAACTTTATACGCAGGGGTATCGAACTTCTCCATAAAATCCACAGAGGGCTCATCCCACACCGAGACCATCCAATCAATTTTCTTTTCTTTGCAATAACGATCGATCTCGCGATATTGTTCTTCGTTAAATTCAACCTTATACCGGTAATCGAGGTATGTGATGTAACCCCAGGGGGTTTCACGCATTTGCTTCTGTTGATCTGGAGGTGTACAAACCTCGGGTGTGCGCTTCTGGAACTTGACCGCATCTGCCCCAGCGTGAACAGCTGCATCGATAATTTTCTTTGCAATATCCAAATCACCGTTATGGTTGATGCCGATCTCCGCAATGACATACGCAGGATGACCGTCACCCATCATTCGATTTCCAAATTTAATTTCTCGAGCCATTCTTAATTCTCCTTTTGAGATAATTGCTTCAATACTAATTCACATAATTCTCGAACTGCGCCCTGTCCGCCATTCTTTGTCAACACATGATCTGCCGCACGGATAACTTCTGTATACGCATCTGCAACCGCCACAGACCAACCTGCAATCTCAAAGCAGGGCAGGTCGTTGAGGTCGTTGCCAATATAGATGACATCTTCCGCTTGAACCTTTTTCTGCTCCAGGACTTCACGCATCACACGCCCTTTATCCTGCATCCCGACCCCGTGGATCGCATCCACTCCCATCTTTTTCGCCCTTGCCTTCACCACCGGATTCGGTTCCGAAGAAAGGATCATCACCTCAATGCCTTTTTCACGCAAGGTCTTGATGTGCATGCTGTCACTGCGTGAAGCGGCAACGGTTTCCTTACCATTTTCATCGGTCAGGACAAGATTATCTGTCACTACTCCATCGAAATCACAGATGATCATCTTTACATTCACTGGCATGGTACGGCGAGACTTACCAGGCGAGACAACTTCCAATCCGCTGTAAATGACAGCTTCGTATTTTGCCCAATCGGGCAGGGTGTCGATATCCACAGTATATTTCGGGTCGATCACAAGCGGATAGATCACATCACCTGTCAGGGACTTTTTATCTACAATGGTGGCTGTACGAATGGCATCAATATGTCCTGTTTGCCAATACACAGGCGGAAGGATCTGGCGCGGTGCATTGTAGGGTTCGTCAATGCCGGGCACTTCCAATAATTGGCCGAGCGGTTTTTCTTCGCCATTAAAACGCCACATCTTGAACGGATTTTGTCCGGCTGGCACAACGCCGCGCACACAATCAGCATCTGCATGGTTCAGGAGAATGTTAACCGCATCATCCACCATCCCTTTCGGGCGGATGGGCGATGTGGGGCGTAATTGCACCACGATCGCAGGATGATATCCTTCGATCTCCTCCAACCATTTGAGGGCATGCTCAAAGACAGGTAAGTCAGTCGTTTTGTCTTGAGCTAATTCAGCGGGGCGCAAAAAAGGAGTCTCTGCTCCCCACTCGCGAGCGACATCCGCGATCTCTTCATCATCCGTTGAGACAATGACACGCGTCACCAAACTGGATTGCTTCGCTGCGGCAATGCTCCACGCAATGAGCGGATAGCCCGCAAAAGAGCGGATGTTCTTACGCGGAATGCCTTTCGAGCCGCCGCGGGCAGGGATAATGGCGAGAATTTTTGTCATAAGCGGACCATTGACCGTAGACGAT
>JBEBCV010000271.1:0-5362 GCA_041157505.1 Chloroflexota bacterium
GAATTAAAGAAGTTGCTCAAATGAGTGTTGACCTTGTAGCAATTGATAATATTTGTGAATTGGTTCGGGGAAGTTCACCAAGACCACAGGGAGACCCAAGATATTTTGGTGGCTCCGTTCCACGTTTGATGGTTGCTGACATGACCAGAGATGGCATGTATGTTACGCCGTCAATTGATTCCTTGACCGAAGAAGGTGCAAAACAAAGTCGTCCAATGAAGGCAGGCGAAGTAGTTATGGTGGTTAGTGGTTTAGTTGGTTTGCCTTCAATTCTAAAAATTGACGCATGTATACATGACGGTCTTGTCGGCTTTCGCAATTTAGACAAGAACGTTATGCCTGAGTATCTTTATTATTGGCTTTTGAAATCGCAAGAGATAACACGCACACAAACGGCGGGAGCAATTTGGCAAAATTTGACTACTGACCAAATTAAAGAATGGAAACTTCCCCTTCCCCCGCTGACCGAGCAAAAGCGGATTGCGTCCCTGCTGGCGCGCGCCGACCGTCTGCGCCACCTGCGACGGACAGCGCACGAACTCGGCGAGTCCCTGCTCCAGTCCGTGTTTTTGGAGATGTTTGGGGATCCAAAATTCAATGAAAAGAAATGGCAATTAGAACTTGGCGAAGAACTTTTCAAAAAAATTGGCTATGGTGTAGGAACTCCACCGCCATTTATTGACAAAGGAAACATATTCTTGCGGGCTATGAACATCAAACCCAGCGGAATAAACCTCAATAAAGTCGTTTACTTTTCTTCTGAATAAGAGAAAGAAATGTCACGAAGCAAAGTGAAAGCAGGTGATGTAGTTGTTGTTCGTCGCGGGGCAAACACTGGCGATACTGCTTTGATACCACCAGAATTAGATGGTGCTTATGTTGGCTATGATTTGATTTTGCACCCAGATGAAACAAAAATGCTTGGTGTTTATTTTGTAAAACTTATGAATACAGACCATTTTAGAAGTCACATATATCAAATAAGAGAACGAGCCGCCCAACAAGGATTAAATGCTGAACAAATTGGCGAACTTGTTATCCCTGTCCCACCGCTGAGTAAACAAGAAGAGTTTGCGGGTGTGGTGGCGCGGGTCGAGTCGCTGCGGGGGAGGATGTCCGAGGGCGAGAGGCAGGTGGAGGGGTTGTTTGAGAGTCTGCTGGCGGAGGCGTTCAATGGGTAGGGGCGACTCTTCAATGCCGTCGGTCGTTATGTCAAGCAAGGAAGTATTGTGAGATAAGATGCGAGGCAGTCCCTTGCGAGTCGCACCTACTACAGATTCATTTGCTTGATTTTAAAATTAGGCGTGCTATGATGGGGTTAGAGGTCGACATGAATAAATTCCTCAAACTTATATTGTTTTGGACGCCGCGAATCTCGGGTATTTTGTTCATTCTGTTTATCAGCTTGTTCGCTTTGGACATTTTCGATGCGCAGCTCGGATTTTGGGGAACGATCGTTGGGCTGTTCATGCACCTGATCCCATCCATGTTACTGGCAATTGCTGTTTTCATTGCCTGGAAGCGTGAATGGTTTGGTGCGCTTCTGTTCATCGGATGGGCAGTCTGGTATGTGTCTTTCATGCGGGGATTTGATTGGATCGCGTATCTGCTCATTGCAGGTTTGCCCGCCTTGATAGGTCTGCTATTTTTAGTGGGTTGGATCTTTAGAAAACAGATTCGCGCTGAGCAGGACTCTAATGGTAGTAAATAAGGTCAACGATGGAAAAATGGTATTCAATCGGTCTGGGTGATGGCATGCTGGCGGTTGAGCCATCTCAAGAAATTCAAGAATTGTTCTCTGAAGCTTATTCGGCAAAGGGGATGCCTCCTGAGATAGCTGTTTTCACACGTTATGAATCAGAAGGACGTCTCCATTGCGAAGTTGTTGCCTATTTCTCTCCTGCAGCCGCAGAGATCGCCAAAGCTTTGGATGCTGAACCCTGTGAAAAGCCGGTAAGAGCCGGTTTGGGTCTCCTGGTTGGTGATGAACGGGCTTGGTCCAGTTTGTTTGGTGAGGAGACTTAAGTTTCCGTTCTAAATTCATTGCAGAGGAATATATTTAGGGAACAAAAGGGGCTCTTTTATCGTTGATGGAGATGTAAAAGACATTCGTGAGATTGAATTTGTGCTTGGAATCTGTATAATTTGAAGAAGCGATTTGTATAGGTTTCCATCATCAAATGGAGGATGATATGCAACGCAAGAGAATTTTACAAATATTTGTTCTGATGGCTGTCATGGTTTCTGCATTGGGCTTTACCGGCGGCGCCTCCGCTGGGTATTGCAGCAATTATGTCACCGTCCAATGGGGTGACACCCTGAGTGGGATCGCTGCTCTCTGCGGTACCACCGTAGATGCTATCCGCGCCGCGAACCCCGGTTTGGGTTGGTGGGCGTATGCCGGGCAGGTGCTGTACATCCCAACCGGCTCCACGCCAACATACCCTCCACCTTCCTATGGAGGAACCTATGTGGTGCAGTGGGGCGACACCATGGCAAAGATCGCCAGATATTATGGCATTTCGGTCAACGACCTTTTGGCAGCCAACCCTCAGGTTTGGAGTCCAAGTTTGATCTATGCAGGTCAGGTGTTGAACATTCCAGCCACTCCTTCATATCACACTGTCGCCTACGGTGAGACCATGCGTAAGATCGCGAGCTATTATGGAACCACCGTCTATAACTTACAGGTATTGAACCCGACCATTTACGATGTCAACTATATCTATCCTGGTCAGGTGATAAGAGTACGATAATCCAATTGTAGGTAAAAAAACGTCCGCGATTTCGCGGACGTTTTTTTCTCACATCACTTATTCCGATGGGATCATGATCATCGCGATCAAGTAGATCAAAATTCCCGGCACACCGCCTGGGATAAAAGCGATGAACATGGCAAGGCGGAACCAGAATGGGCTGATGCCGAAGAATTCGCCAAGACCGCCGCATACGCCAGCAAGAATTCGGTCACGCTTTGATCTTCTCAATACCTGTCTTTGTACGTTCATTTTTACTCCTTATATGTAAAGGTATACGTGAAAGTTTCGAGAACGTTTCAGATAAAATCGAATTGCTTATTTGTCCAGACCTTCTTACATTAGGGCATTTCATCAGGTGTATAATGCCCCGCTTCAAAGCTAAAAGTTAGGAAGAAAAATGGATTCATCTTTTATTTATGAAATAATCGGCTACGCAGCCTCTTTGCTTGTTGCTTTTTCACTAACAATGAAATCGCTGCAGAAACTTCGCATTGTCAATATGATCGGCGCGATCGTCTTTATTGTTTATGGCTTGTTGATCGGTGCAATTCCAGTGGCTTTCCTCAACACCTTGATTCTTGGTGTTAATGTGTACAATCTTTGGCAGATGTGGCAGCAGAAAGATTACTTCACGCTCATGGAGGTTCGTGCTGAGAGCGCTTATCTCAAACATTTTTTGGATTTTTATCGTAAAGAGATCCTTGAATTCACACCCACCTATCTATTCAAACCCAAGAGTGAACAGTTGGTCTTGTTCGTCCTGCGCAACATGATGCCGGTTGGCGTACTTATCGTCAAACCCGAAGAGGAATCAGCCACCATTTTCCTTGATTTTGTCATCCCTGGGTATCGTGATTTTCGCGCCGGAAAATTCCTCTTTGAGCAAAGTGCTGAATTCTTCCGTCAACGCGGCATCACAAGTCTGCTCTCAGACCCCGGCAACCCACGTCATGAAACCTATCTCAAACGCATGGGCTTTAAACCGAACGGCGGGCAGTATCTGCTCGACCTGCCCGCCCGTGTCATTCGCGATCAGCTTTGATCTGCCAACTGAGCGGCAAGCTTGCCAGATAACGTTACCATTGGCACACCACCGCCTGGGTGTGTGCTCCCCCCTGCAAAAAATAATCCCTGGATCTCAGACCGGTTGCGCGGACGTTTGAACGGTGCGAAGCGGTCATTGAAAGAGATACCGTAGATCGAGCCACGGAATGCGCCCGTCCGCTGTTGGAAGTGGCGCGGATTAAGCAATTGTTGATAACGGACCTTTCGCCTCACATCCAAGCCGAAAGCAGTCAGCCGGTTAAAGAGCAGTTCTGTCGCCTGAGCCTTTTCCTGCTCTTCTTCTTCACGCGAGCGTCCTTTCAACGGCAAAGCAGGCGCGTTGATCATCACGAACCAATTCTCACATCCTTCTGGTGCATGCTCGGGGTCGCTTTTTGACGTGATGCAGATATACACCGTCGGCTCGTCAGGGAGGCGGTTCTCGACGAAGAGTTGCTGAAATTCCTTTTTGTAATCAGACGAGAAAAGGATGTTGTGGTGCACTAGATCGGAATAATTCCCCTCGACACCCAATAAAAGGATCTGACCAGAAGAGGCAGGCGCTTGTTTGTAAAGCTTTTGTCGCCGTGCTTCTGCAATCGGGGAGTTCATCAATTCATAAGTTGTGGTCACATCAATGTTAGAGACCACAGTTCCAGCGGGTAAAAATTCCCCATCTTCCATCAGAATTCCAGTGATCTTCTTCCCATCCAATTTCACTTCCTTCACCCGCGCATTCAAGCGGACATCCACGCCCAATTCACGCGCCAGTTTTTCATAGGCACGCGCAATCTCATAAATGCCGCCTTTCGGGTACCAGACACCCTCGGTCAATTCGACATGGGCAATGACTGCCAATGCCGCGGGCGAGAGAAATGGCGACGAACCGACATACGTGGAGAACCTGCCAAGTAACTGTCGCATCTTTGGATGGCGGACGTAACGTTCAATGTCCCATTGCAAGGTGTGGAACGGGTCAACCGCCAGCATGTCGAGCGGGGAAACTTTCAAGAAACTAGAAGCGGAGGGCGGCGGTCCGTAGGTGAAGATGGGGCTTGTGATGCGGTGAATTTTAGCGGCGTGGGCGAGATAGGCAAGATAGCCTTCCGCGTCGCGCGGCTCGAGACGCTGAATCTGCTCGATGGTGCGAGACAGGTCGCGGCTAAGGTCGAGGCGTGAACCGTCTGGATAGAAGTAACGGTTGAGCGGGTCTATCGGTAGGAAGGTCAGGTAATCTTCCATGCGTCGCCCAGCGGTACGGAATAAATCTTCGAAGACATGCTTCATCGTCATCACCGATGGACCGGTATCAAAGCGAAAGCCCTCGGCGCGGACCTCGGACATTTTTCCGCCCACGATGGGATTCTTTTCAAGCACCGTTACACGGTGACCTCTTGCCGCAAGATGGATCGCTGCTGAAAGCCCGCCGATGCCTGCACCCAGAACGAGAATATTTTTCATTCGTTGTTTTTCCATGCGAGATAAATAAAGATGCCCATGCCCACGAAGCCAAATGCTGCCGGACCCGGCTGCCCCCAAAACACTCCCTGACCAATCGA
>JBEBCV010000272.1:0-2814 GCA_041157505.1 Chloroflexota bacterium
CAGGAATATATCGAAGCCGAAGTGCGCGAATGTGCCACACGCATCAACATCACGCCAGATATTCGCCCGGAAGATCTGGAGATCCTCGGCTCGAAAGTAGATTTCCTCGAACGCACCGGACTGGATACCATTCATCCAGAAGCGAATATCAAACTCAACATTCCAGATGGTTTCACACGCATGCTTGAACACATTGCCGTTCATCGCTATTTTATGGGTCTCGATTTCAAACGAGATATTTCAGAAAAAGAAGCTGTGGAGCACTGGTACGATACTGTCTATCTGCCGATCGTGACCATCATTCGCGAAAGCGGCTTGCTTGATGAATTCCCCGATAAGACCGAAGGCGACCTGTATCTTTGGACGTTGGACCACCAACATTATTTGTACCAAGAAGAAGGTCAGCCGCTTCAGCCGCCGGAGTTGGCCGCAAAACAATTCATTCAAGAAAACGAGTAAGATCAGAGCATTATCCTTTGACCAGGGTCAAAATTCACAACCTACAGGAAACTCATGACAATCCTTCATCCCCTTGCAGGTGTATATGCTGCAGCAGTAACGCCTTATCTCGCTAAACCGCGAACGGAAGGCAAACCCGATACTGCCTTTGATTTTGAATCATTGGCGATGTTTTTACATTTCCTTGCCGGGCGCGGATGCCATGGCGCATTGTTATTCGGTACCACAGGTGAAGGACCTTCCTTCTCACCAAGAGAACGTGAAGCCTTGCTACGATCCATTCGAGTGATCAAACACCAGATTCGCGATTTCAAGCTATTGGTCGGTACGGGCACGCCCAGTCTGACAGAAACCATCGAGTTGACCAAGCTTGCTTTCGAACTTGGCTACGATGGGACGGTTGTCCTGCCGCCTTATTATTTTCGGAAAGCTGGTGAAGAAGGTTTGTTTCGCTGGTTCAGTGAACTGATCGAAAATGCTGTTCCACAAGGAAAGCATCTACTCGGTTACCACATCCCTGTAATGACGGGCGTTGGTTTTTCACTCGATCTGCTTGAGCGTCTTAAAACCAAATATCCGAATCAATTTGCAGGCATCAAGGATTCGTCTCATGATGAGGCGTTTGCTGAGGCGCTTGGTCAACGCTTTGGGAAAGATTTGCTCGTCTTGAATGGTACTGACTCTTACTTCCATCACGCGCTGAAGAATCATGCCCAAGGTGCGATCACCGCTCCTGCCAATCTCATCTCTGATAATTTGCGCGAAATTTGGGATCTGTACCAGGCAGGTAAAGACCCGTCTGAGGTGCAAGCAATGGTTACGGAACAACGACATTTCCTTGAAAACTATTCACCGATTGCTCCTATCCTCAAAGGCTTGCTTCACAAAGTTCATGGACTTCCGCATTGGTCTGTCCGCCCACCGTTGGAAAGCGCGGACGAAAAGACGATCGAAGAAGCGGATGAGAGATTTTCTAAAATTTAACCGTAGGGGCGAGGTAATCTCGCCCCTACAAAATTACCTATGACAACCTGGCGACTACTTTACACTCCCCCATCCACTGGGGCATGGAATATGGCTGCGGACCAAGCCATTCTCGAACACATCCATCGTGGTGAATCAATATCAACCCTGCGCTTGTACTCATGGAATCCGCCTTGCCTTTCACTGGGGCATGCTCAATCGTTCAAAGATGTGGATATGGAACGACTCCACGCTCAAGGCTGGGAAGTCGTTCGCCGCGTGACGGGTGGACGAGCGATTCTGCACACCGACGAATTGACCTACTCTGTGACCGGTTCTGCTGACGAACCTGTCCTCGCGGGCGGCGTACTTGAATCCTATAACCGTCTGGCGCAGGCATTGCTCCATGCGGTGCGCGAGTTGAGCGTGCCAGTTGAAATGAAAGAACATGAAGATGGGCATACCCAGCAGAACTTAAACCCCGTCTGCTTTGAAGTGCCATCCACTTATGAAATCACCGTCGATGGGAAAAAGCTCATCGGCTCGGCACAAGCACGGAAGAAGGAAGGCGTGCTGCAACATGGCTCACTTCCATTAACAGGCGACCTGACTCGCATTTGCGATGCGCTGGTCTTCGAAGATGAATCCGCGAGACAAAATGCAAAAGAAAGATTACTCTCTCGGGCAACGACCGTCGAATCCGTTCTCGGCATGGGAACTGATTGGGAACGGGCAGCCCAGGCTTTCGTCCGCGGGTTTGAGGCGGAGTTAGGAATCCAGTTCGAGAGCGGAGAAATGTCTGCATCCGAAATTCAACGCACGGAAGAACTTGTCAAAGAAAAATATGCACATCCCTCGTGGACGGAGCGCTCATGAAAAAAATTCTGGTTTATGGTTCGTACGGCTACACGGGGCAATTGATCGTTGAACATGCAGTGCAGGAGGGCGTGGATATGATCCTCGCCGGACGCGATGAAAAACGTCTGCGCGAACAGGCAGAAAAATTCAACCTGCCTTACCGCGCTTTTGCGGTGGAAGAGACAGCCAAACTTGATGCGGCATTACAAGAAGTGGATGCCGTGTTGCACTGTGCCGGTCCGTTCGTGTTGACGTTTAAGGCGATGGCTGAGGCATGCATCCGCAACAAAAAACATTATGTGGATATCAGCGGCGAGATCGAAGAATTTGAAGCGCTGGCATTGATGGATGATGAAGCGAAGCGCGCAGGGGTGATGCTTTTGCCCGGCGGTGGATTTGATGTAGTGCCATCCGATTGTTTAATTGCTTACACAGCGAGAAAGCTTCCCGGTGCAAACGATCTAAAGCTATACATCAAAAGTATTGGCAGCGGAGTCTCGCGCGGCACAGCTCGTTCGGGTGTCGAGAACAGTC
>JBEBCV010000273.1:0-5163 GCA_041157505.1 Chloroflexota bacterium
CTCGAAGAAGCCCGCGAAAAGGATAAGGGCGGCGGTGGTCGCAACGGCGGCGGACGTGGTGGTCCGCGCGGCGGTGGTGACCGAGGCGGTCGCGGCGGCGGAGATCGTCGTGGTGGTGACCGTGGTGGACGTGGCGGCGGAGATCGCCGATAGTCAACGATGAATCAAAATCCCGAAGTCTATAAAGACTTCGGGATTTTTTATTTCGATACTTATTATCCGAATTGGTGTTTTAGTATACATCGGGCTACATCAAACTCTATCACCTTTAGAACAGGAGCATAAACCATGCAAGAAAGCATTATTTCAAGTGTGATCCTCCCTCTGGCAATTGCCATCATCATGGTGACACGAGGCATGACGTTGACCGTCGCTGATTTTCGGCGCATCTTTACCCAGCCCAAACCCATATTCATTGGTTTATTCTGCCAAATGGTTTTACTGCCCTTACTCGGGTTTGCTGTGGCTGGGATCTTTGCTCTCCCTGCAATTTATGCCATTAGCCTTGTATTGCTCGCTGTCTCTCCCGATGGTGCCACATCGAATCTCATCATCCATGCTGGTGACGGTGACCGTGCTTTGGGTATCACCTTGACTGCCATCACGAACATGCTGGCATTTTTGACCATCCCTTTTGGATTGAGTATCGCTTATTCCCTGTATGGCAGCGGCGCATTGGATATTGACTTTCCTGTTGTAGATACGATGATCCAAGTTGCAGTAATAACCCTGATTCCAACATTGATCGGTATGGGCATCCGCCAATGGAAGCCGGAATTTGCAGAGAACAGCAAACGCTGGTCAAAGACTTTCGCTACCGTATTTCTTTTCCTCGTGATCCTCGCGCTCATCATCCAAAACTGGGATGTGATCGTCCGTGACGGTCCACGCTTTGCTCCGGCATTTATCGTGCTGAATATTGTTTCGTTGATCGTCGGATATTTTGTCCCCAGACTTCTCAAAGTAGATTTCATTCAGTCCATGACCATTGCCATCGAAACTGGATTGCAAAACTCGACCGTTTCGATCACCGTCGCCATTACCCTCCTGAACAACAACGACATGGCGATCATCCCCGGTTTATACGCCATCTGGATGTATGTCACCGGCTTCGCCCTCGCCTTTTGGATGTCCCGCCGAAACCTGGCTGGTGTAACAGAACAGGCAGCAGCCTAATACCGAACGGACGGAGATGATCTCCGTCCGTTTTTTATTTCCAATTGTCTTTATGTGCTAAAATCGGCTGTCTGCTTTTGGAGTATTCATGTTGATCGACGCACAAAATAATCAAACCTCTTCTCACCTCAACCCTATCGCCGCACGCCGGACCTTTGCGGTCATCTCGCATCCCGATGCTGGTAAAACCACTCTGACCGAAAAACTGCTCCTGTACGGTAACGCCATCGAACTGGCGGGCAATGTGCGCGCGAGAAAAAATCAACGCGCCACCACCTCCGACTGGATGGAAATGGAACGCGAGCGCGGTATTTCCATAACCTCCACCGTATTGCAATTCCCCTATCGCGGACATACCATCAACCTGCTCGACACACCGGGGCATCAAGACTTCTCTGAAGACACCTACCGCACCCTCTCGGCAGTGGACTGTGCTGTGATGGTCATTGACGGCGCAAAAGGCATCGAACCGCAGACGCTCAAACTCTTTGAAGTTTGTCGCAAGCGAGGCATCCCCATCTTCACCTTCATCAACAAAATGGATCGCCCCGCCCGCGACCCGCTTGACCTGCTGGACGAGATTCGCAAGGTACTGGGTATGGAGCCTGTTCCCATGAATTGGCCCATTGGTGATGGTCCACAATTCGTAGGCGTGTACGACCGCGCTGAAGATGGCGTCTATCTCTACGAACGCACCGAGCGCAACGAAAAGATCGCGCCAGAAATTTTTGTCCGCGTGGATGATCTGGAAAAACAAGGACTGCTTTCGACAGAGAAAGTAAAACATCTCAAAGAAAGTATTGAATTGCTAGACCTCGCAGGCGGCGCTTTTGACCACGATGCTGTCCTCAAAGAAAAACAAACCCCGGTCTTCTTCGGCAGCGCATTGACCAACTTCGGCGTGCGCATGTTCCTCGACTCGTTCATCCAATTCGCGCCACCGCCCCAGCCCTACATCAGCGATTCGGGCTTGGTCTCGCCAGAAGATGCCGAGTTCACCGGCTTCATTTTCAAGATCCAAGCCAACATGAACCCCAAACACCGCGACAGTGTTGCCTTCCTGCGCATCTGTTCCGGCAAATTCGAGCGCGGCATGGACCTGCTCCATGCGCCAAGCGGCAAGACTCTCAAACTGATGCGTCCCTACAAAGCATTTGCCAATGAGCGCGAGATCATCGAAGAAGCATACCCCGGTGATGTGCTGGGTTTGCCCAATAATGGAATCTTTTCCATCGGCGATACACTATGCACCGGAAAAGCGGTTCAGTTCGCGCCGATACCGAGATTCCAACCCGAACATTTTGCCCTGCTGAGAAATCTGGATGTGAGCAAACAGAAGCAATTTACCAAAGGTCTCCAACAACTTGAAAGCGAAGGGGCAGTACAGATTTTGTATAACGTCAACGCATTCAAACGTGAACCGATCCTCGCTGTAGTCGGTCAACTCCAATTTGACGTGGTGCAAGCCCGTCTCGAATCCGAATACAACGTCAAGACCGAGTTGGAACGCCTCAATCACTCCCATCTACGCTGGGTCATCGGCGAAGACAAGGATATTGAATCTCTCGCCAACCGAGGCGACGCCATCCTTGCTCGTGACTCACGCAATGCCTGGGCAATGATGTTCCAGACACCCTTTCTGCTCAAATATTATTCAGAAAAAAATCCAAATCTGAAATTTGTAGAGATCTCGGAAATATAGATAGCAAAAGTTAATTCATAAAATATATCTCACCCAAAAACCTGAATTTTTTGGGTGAGATATATTTTTAAGTGCAAATAGGACGCGGATGAACGCTGAAAACGCGGATTTTGTAATTCTTCTTCGGCGTTCATCTGCGCTCGTCCGCGTCCCATACGTCCCATATTATGTCGGGGTAATGATGTTTTATGATTCCGGTCAATCGAGTCCAAATCACGAGGTCTATCGTACAATTCCATAATCTCAAAATGGTCTTGGAGCAGGAAATGTTCATCATTCTTTGGAAGTATCAGGTACGACATGAGAAACAAAACGAGTTTATACGTATTTACGACTCAAATGGCGTATGGGCGGAACTCTTTCAAAAAGCAGAAGGGTATCTCGGCACAGAATTGCTGCAAGATGAAGCTGACCCAACTTTTTTTCTGACCATAGACCGATGGGAGACAAAAGAATACTTTGAGGTGTTTCAGTCCCTATTCGGCAATGAATATCAAGAACTGGACGTAAAATGTGAAGGACTGACAGAAAACGAAACTCTGCTGGGACGTTGGAAATCTTTATAAACACATTACCAACCTCCACGAACGGTCCATAGACAATTCATGTTAAACTTCTCGCCATGGACAAAAACACGTTCGAAAGACTCATCCATGAAAATTGGGCAACGTACTTCGGCTGTCCCGTCGAAACGACTGAACAACCCGGCACTACACTTTTGCCGGAAAGTAAATATGAAGGTGATAAAGTCATTGCCCTTTGGCATATCGGAAAACACACCTTCATTCAACTCGACCCAACATTCTATCCACAACTCGAGTCACTGGTTACAAAAACGCCAAATGCCTCATTGACCGGCGAACAGATCGAAAACGCCTGGGGCAAGGAAGCCATTTCGGCACGAGACACTGGTTTCTTGTATTACCTCTTCCCGCCCGATCTACCCAACTATCAGCCGCCATCTCCCTTCACACTTCGTCAATTAACCGAAGCGGATGCAGATCTCATGTCCGCGTTGCAGGCGGCAAACACACCCGAAGATGTAGATGAAGCCTTTGTAGAAGTCACCCACGAAATCGCATTCGGCTGCTTTCATGGCGACCAACTTGTCGCAGCTGCCAGCGGCTACGAGCGGACAGACTTTCTCGACCTCGGCGTACTCACTCACCCCGATTTTCGAAAAAAGGGGTTGGGTAAGGCTGTTGTCGGTGCTACTTGTGATTGGGCAAATCAAAAAGGGATGATCGCTCAATATCGCCATAATGCCCTCAATATCAATTCACAGAACGTAGCAACTTCTTTGAACTTCCGTAAATATTTCAGTTCCGAAGGCGTTTTTCTCAGGTAATTTCGTGACCAACTTCAAAACTCTGTATAACCAATATCCGCGCCAGTACTGGTTGATGATCCTCGGCATCGTCATCAGCACCGCAGGCGGCGGGATGGTCTGGCCCTTCATGCTCATCTATGCGGGCGGCAAACTTGGTCTTCCGCTCAGTGCGGTGGCATCGCTGATCTCCATCAATGCAGGCGTGGGTTTATTCGCATCCTTTCTTGCTGGTACACTGGCAGACCGCATCGGACGCAAAATTGTAATGGTCTCCAGTCTCGTCATGATGGGTGTTGCCTATCTACTTCTTATCAACGCGGAAACATATTTGCAGTTCGCCTTGCTGATGGGCTTGGTGGGGTTATCGAACCCGCTCTATCAAGTAGGCGCCGATGCCATGCTGGCAGATATGATTCCCGCTCATCAACGAACCGATGCCTATGCTATCAACCGCATCGCCTACAATGCCGCGTTTGGAATCGGTCCCGCCATCGGCGGTTTTCTTGCGTCCACTTCGTATACGCTCGCATTCTACGGTGCATCTGCCGGATTCTTTATTTATGCGATCATCTGGTTCTTCTTCGCGCACGAGACGCTCGATAAAACTGTCCGCGAAGAAATAACTTCCGCTTTAGCCGGGCAGGTTCAGGTCCAGAATGAAGCGGCGCGATCTGATGGGTACATCCATGTTTTCAAAGACAAGGCATATATGGCATTCGTCACTCTGTTCGCAGTCGGAATGATCGCGCCTTCCATCTTATGGATCCTTCTGCCAGTGTACACAAAAACCAACTTCAATGTACCCGAAGCGCTGTATGGTTGGATCCCCACCATGAATGCGTTCATGTGCGTGTTCCTTCAATACGCCGTTTCAAATCAGACGCGCAAATTCAAGACCCTGCCGGTTACCAGCGTTGGTATGCTTGTGTATGCGTTTGGCGCAGGCAGTGTGGCG
>JBEBCV010000274.1:0-4834 GCA_041157505.1 Chloroflexota bacterium
TAGCCATCTGGGTACATGGATGGTAATGCTCTGAGATCCCCTTCTTCTTTTAGTGCAATAAATTCCGAATTAGCCCAGCATTTTTGCGGTTCATTTTGGATCAAGACCCAATTATTTCCCGGTGCACGCCCGATCAATCGGATGGGCGTATTTTTATTAAATGCAATGAGATAAAGATAATTCGCACCGGGTCCATATCGGCAGATGAGTTTATCGGCGGTGACAATCGCTTTCAGGCTTTCCACTGTTGGAATGGGGGTGGGTGTTTCGGTAGGGATTGGTGTTGCTGTCGGTGGGATGGGGCTTGGAGTAAATGTTTCTGTGGGAAGGGGTGGAGTGGCAGTAGCGGTTGCGGGGAGATTAGGATCTTCGGTGACCGAGGCAGGCTCGGGCGCAAGTGTCGAGGCGGGCGCGCAAGCGCTTAGAAGAAAGAACATACAAATAAAGATCAAGGCACGTTTCATGATTTTGCTATCCATTCCAAATAATTTTTCTTAATTGTACCGAAAAGTTTTCATTCAAAACTTAGATACTATTCATAATCGTCCGGTTTTTTTCGATATAATCTTTATCCATGAACGCATTAATTCCCCAACGTGATTTGCCCAAGCAGTTACTTGCCGTCTTGAGTGGCGGATTTGTGCTATTTATCGGTTTGGTACTTGTATGGACGCTTGGTTATCAACTTGCCTACGCTGGGCGCGTATTTCCCGGTGTGACCGTAGCAGGGGTGGACCTCTCGGGTCTTTCGCCCAGTGAAGCGGCGTTAAAATTAAGCCAGACCCTTTCATACCCCAATTCTGGCAAGATCCTCTTCCGTGATGGAGAACGAGTGTGGGTGGCTTCTCCTGCAGAGTTGGGAATGGTGTTCGACCCCTCTGCGAGTGCGAATGCAGCCTACCGACACGGGCGTGAGGGCGGCTTGTTTGCGGCTCTTTCAGGGCAAGTCAGTGCACGCGGGCTCGGCATGGATGTTGCACCTGTGGTCATATTTGATCAACGTGTAGCGTATGCTTATTTGCAGAACATTGCTACACAAATTGACCAGCCCGTTGCAGAAGCCATTCTGCGTGTGGATGGAACGAACGTGATCGCTGAACCGGGGCGTGTGGGACGTGCCTTGAATCTCGATGCGACGTTGATCTATCTCGGTTCACAGTTGCAAAGTTTTCGCGATGGTGAAGTTCCGTTGGTAATTCAGGAAACCACGCCGCGTTTGTTGGATGTCACCCCGCAAGCGGATTTGGCACGTGTAATGCTTAGTCAGCCATTTACGATGACGCTTCCTAACGTCGGGTCTGGTGATCCGGGTCCATGGACATTTGATGTGCCTGTATTGGCAAATATGTTGGCGTTCAATTTGGTCGATTCGGGCGGTGTGCCGCAGTTACAAGTTGGATTGGATCCCAATGCTTTGCGCGAATCGCTGAGCGAATTAAAAGTGATTGTAGACCGTAATCCACAAGATGCCCGCTTCATTTTTGACGAAGCAAAAGGACAGATCGAACCTATTGCTGCTTCTAGCATTGGACGTGTGATGGACGTAGAGGCAAGCATAGCCGCTATCAACGGTGCTTTGCAACGTGGAGAGCACAGTGTGAATCTAGTCGTTTCAGAACAGCAGCCAGCTGTCACCGATCAGGCAACAGGTGCCGAGTTGGGCATAGTGCAGCTTGTCGCATCACAGACAACCTATTTCTACGGTTCGAGTGAAGCGCGTATTCAGAACATTGTTACAGCGGCAGCGCAATACGACGGTTTACTCGTAGCCCCTGGTGAGACATTCTCCATGGGCAGTGTGCTGGGCGATGTTAGTTTGGAAAATGGCTATGCTGAAGCACTCATCATCTATGGCGGTCGCACCATCAAAGGCGTGGGTGGCGGTGTTTGTCAGGTGAGCACCACCTTGTTTCGAACGGTATTCTTTGCGGGATTTCCGGTTGTGGAGCGTTACTCACACGCTTATCGCGTCTCTTATTATGAGATGGATCAAAGTGGTTCGGTTGATACGAACCTTGCTGGAATGGATGCCACGGTGTACTTCCCATTGGTCGATTTCAAATTCAAGAACGATACACCCTATTGGATGTTGATGGAAACGAACGTCAATGTTTCTGCCCGAACCATCACGTGGAAGATCTATTCCACATCTGATGGGCGTTCTGTAACATGGGAAACCACTGGTCCACAAAATACAGTTCCCGCGCCGGAAACGGTTTTTGAAGAAAATGTGGACTTGAAAACCAACGAACTCAAACAAGTAGATTACGCTGCTGAAGGTGCAGATGTGAATGTGACACGCACAGTCTACCGGAATGGCGCCGTCTACTTCACCGATCAATTCCAAACTCATTACGAACCTTGGGCTGCTGTTTGTCAATATGGACCCGGCACAGAAGACCCAAGACGGCAAGCGAAAAAGAACAGCTTGTGTGGCTTTAGTACGTAGTTAAAATCTTGTCAAACTCTACATGGTACAATCTTTTCCCAACAAGGAGAAATAATGGTCAGTACTGAATTGCTTGAAATCCTGCGTTGCCCGAATTGCGTACGCGAAAAAGATGGTTTGTTGAAACTTCATAAAGACTCCTGGCTCATTTGTCAGGATTGCGGACGAAAATATCCCATCGTGGATGATATCCCCGTAATGTTGATCGAAGAAGGCGATAAGTGGGTGAGCACTGCACAAGATGCATTGCCCGTCCCGCCGCCTGCAAAATAAAAATGAAAGATCTGCTCGCTGAGTTGACAAGTGGGGATGATGAACGCGCAGAACAAGCCATTCCTGCCATTGTGGATGCAGGAGCGGCGGCGATTCCAGCCTTATTGGAATTGACCCGCTCTGAAAATGTGGATTCGCGTTGGTGGGCAGTGCGCGCTCTTGCCGCGTCACCTCACACGCGGACCTCAGACCTGATTCCCACCTTGAGCGATTCCAACGCTGATATCCGTGCCGCTGCCGCGTTGGCATTGTCTCATCACCCAGGCGAGGAAGCGATCTCAGCGTTGACCCAACGCTTGGGCGATGCTGACCAACTCACGGCGGGGCTTGCGGCGAATGCCCTCGTCAAGATCGGGGAAGCCGCGGTACCAAATCTCATAGAAGCGGCAAAAGATGGGGAGCAGAGCATCCGCATTTTGGCGCTGCGGGCGCTTTCAGAACTTCGTGATCATCGCGCCATACCTGTGATGATGAAATGCATTCAAGAAGATTCGGCTGTGTTGGGGTATTGGGCGCAGACCGGTTTGGAACGACTAGGCTTGGATATGGTATATATTAAGCCTTGAGGTAATTAGTTAATGGATAGATTTGAATTTCTGAAGAACATAAAAATAGGACGCCCAACTATCTCTCAGATCATTTTCTGGGTGGTGACGATTGTGCTTTCGGTCGTTGCTTTTATTGCAGTGAATAATTTTATGCAGTGTTGGACATTTACCAACCTGCCGGGTATTCCACCTGCAAAATGTGGTGTGCTGACGGAAGCTGGTGCGTTTGATCCTGAAACAGGGGCTACTCAGGAAGCAGTTCTTCCTGATGCTCCAGCGGAAGTCACCGCGCCTGAAGTTGCATTGCCATCTTGGGATGGCGCCAGTCGAATCAACATTCTCTTCATTGGTTTGGATGAGCGCGACTTGGAAGCCAATCAGGGTCCTCCACGTACAGACTCGATGATCCTTTTCACCATCGACCCGGTCAGCAAATCGGCGGGCATGTTGTCCATTCCGCGCGATATGTGGGTGAACATTCCGGGTTTTGGCTATAGCCGCATCAACACTGCCTATCCGAGTGGTGAAGGTGCTCAACTGCCCGGTGGTGGACCTGAACTTGCGAAGAAGACGGTTTCTCAGTTTTTGGGTGTGCCGGTTCACTATTATGTTCAAGTCGATTTCAACGTGTTCACCCAATTGATGGACGAGTTGATCGGTATTGGCGGTTGTATCTTTGTCGTACCCACTGAAAAAATGAGACTTGACCCTGTTGGTTCAGGGTTGGATAAGTTCATTCTTACTCCTGGTGGTGAGAGAGGGTTGTGTCATGGCTGGAAAGTTTTGGCATATGCCCGTGATCGCCATACTTCAGGCGGTGATGCCGATCGCGCTCGGCGCCAGCAGGAAGTAGTTCTTGCCATGCAAGAGATCATCTTTACCCCAGAGAACTTCCCTAAGTTCTTTAGTGCTGCACCGCGAATGTACAATGAACTTTCTTACGGTATCAAAACCGATATGTCGTTTGATGATGCTCTTAAGTTGGCTGTGCTTGGGAAAGATATTTCAGTGAGTAGTATCAAGACCGGTGTGATTGACCCTCAACAAGGTATGGCAATCTTTGACAACACCACCCTCAATGGTGAGGCAGCCAGCATTCTCAAACCAGTGATGGATAAGATCCGCGTGTTACGCGATGAGGTATTTACATCTTCAGGTCCTACCAGTCCGCTGGCGGTTCCGAATGGATATACGGATGCAAATCTATTTGCTCAAGCCATGCAACAAGAAGAGGCTCGCGTGCGCGTCATGGATGGGACCTTCACGCCAGGGCTTGATCAACGTGCTGGTGCAGTGTTCCAATCCTATGGCATGAATGTGACAGAAGTTGCACCTTCCCCTGAAGCCTATGGACAGACCATTGTGGTAGTGTATGGACCAAAACTTTATACCATCAAGTGGTTACAGGCTACCTTTGGGCTTACAGATAATCAGATCCGCTTGAGCCCGGATGCAAACCAAACTGTGGATATAGAGATTCGCCTCGGTTCGGATATTGCTGGGACGATACCCTAATAGATAAAAAACTCCCCTTCAGATCTGAAGGGGAGTTTTTTATTTAGAG
>JBEBCV010000275.1:0-14852 GCA_041157505.1 Chloroflexota bacterium
CCGCTCTTGAACCCTGAAGAAGCTTGTGGTCAGTGCCATACCGACACGGAATATGTGATCGATCGTGTGAACAGCATTCAGGAACAGGTTGCAAATACCAAGATCGCCACCGAAGATGCCATTCTCGATGCAATGACCGCCATCAAGGCTGCGGTTGCGGCTGGCAATGCCGACCAGGACTTGCTCGATGAAGCGAAGAAACTGCACCGCGAAGCTCAGTTCATGTGGGACTTTATCTCCGCTGAAAATTCGACCGGTTTCCACAACCCCGAATACGCACTTGAAGTGCTTGCCAAATCCACAGACCTGGCGCGCCAGTCACAGATGCTTGCTGCCCAATCTGTGAACGACATGTCACTGCTAAAGACCGGCACATTCTACGAAGCCACCAAATAACTCCACCAAAAGTACTCCCCGTCAGCAATGGCGGGGAGTTTTTATTTGGGGAACAATACATGAGAAAATATCGTTAACCCACAAAAGGAGACATTCATGAAAAAAATAATTTTAGTTGTTTTGGCGCTTATTGTTGCCGCTTGTTCCACTTCCAGCGAGTACGATCAGAAACTCAAGCAGTGGACCGATGCAGGTGTATCACATTATCGTTACGATCTTGTGATCGGCTGTTTCTGCCCATTCTCCCAAGATATGCCCCTGACCATCGAAGTTAAGGATGGACAGGTCGTTTCGATCACCAATGTGGAAGGTGTCTTGTTGGATGCGTCCAATCCCAGCTATCAGTACTACCTGGAGTATGCGACCATTGACCTGCTCTTTGCTGAACTCAAATCCGAAATGACAGAAGCCGAAGAGCTCACTGTCGCTTACGATCCTCAGTATGGTTTTCCTTCAGAAGTTTGGATCGATCGCATCAAGCTTGCTGTAGATGACGAAATGTCTTTGCAGGTTACGAATTTTGAAGTGTTGGAATAAAAAAACGGCGCAGCGTTTACGCTGCGCCGTTTGCATTTAATTGGGCATGATCCACTGGTCGAAGATATCCCGGTCCACAATGTGGATGCGACGATCTTCCATTTTGATGGCGCCGCTGCGTTCCATTTCCTTAAGCGAACGCGCCACCACCTCGCGGACGGTTCCCAGCCGCGCCGCCAATTGTTCCTGCGTCCAATGCGGAGATTTATCCTGAGGTAGTTCTGCATCAATGAGACGGGCAAGACGATGGGTGACCTGATAGAACGCCATTTCACTCACCATGCGTACCATGCCACGCAGCATCCTGCCGAAATTTGCCAGTACTTTTTGGGAAAATGAAAAATCCTTTTTTGCCAGTTCCTGCAAAATACTCTTGTCAATGATCCATACCTGGCACACTTCCAATGCTTCTACATTGACCGGGTGAGGTCCTTTATCGAATGTGGGCACTTCAGCAAAGGTATCGCCTTCCTGCAAAATGCGGACAATATATTGCCTTCCCTGGGGGGAGATGCGAAAGATCTTGGCGCTGCCCTGTTGAAGGATGAACAATCCTTCGCAGGAGTCACCTTCCCAAAAAAGTACGTCCCCGCGTTGGAATTCTGCAAGGCGAGTATGCCCGGCAATGTCTTTAAGGATCGGTTCTGCAAGTTCATCGAAGTATTGATTTCCCCGTAGTGCAGCTATTTTTTGGCTCAGAGTGGTTTCGACGGTCTTCATTTCTTAAACATCACCGAGCAACACTTGATCAGGTCCCCGGTTGATTTCCCATGGATAGGTAATGAAGGCATCTGTAACAGCGGCATAATAATCCGGGCGGACACTTCCGAACAGATTACGATATGGGTTGAAATGTAATACACAGGTTTCAGGGAATCCACCAGCGGCAGAAACACGATTCTTTACGGCGGTAATGGTACGTCCTGATCCCCAAACATCATCCACGATCAGGGTGGGACGTCCGCGTAATTTATCTTCAGCAGGGAATTGAATGAACTCAGGCCAAGCCATAAACGCAGAGGATTTTTCACTTTGCACTTGCGCTGGAAAATCCACAGCCGCGGTAAGGATGTGGGTGATGTCCATGGCTTCTGCAAGCATCCCACCAGGAATAATGCCACCACGGGTGATCATCACCATCGCAGTAAACTCACGGCGGAATTGAGGAATGAGGTGGTCCATCAGTTTATCCACTTCTTCCCAGGTTATGGCTTCTTGTCGGCGGGGTTCGGGTTTCATAGGCTTATTTTATCAAAAGACCCTAAAGGTATGTTCAACCTTTAGGGTCACTTTTCGAATATTTAGGATGCGAGAACCGCTGCGAGCGGAGCCGGAGCTTTTACCAATGAAGGCGACATTCCCTGCACTGTTGCTTTTTCCACTTCACGTGCCCAAATGTAGAGGCAGGTGTGATATGCAGTGCTGGTGTAGGAGCTGAATACACTTGCGACCATCACAAAGGTGAAGAAGATCAATGCGCCGATCACAATCCCTACGATCGAGACTGTGGGGTTACTACCTGAAACAAAAGCAAGACCGCCGCCTATAGCAAAAGCGAGGATAAGACCAATGGCACCGAATACAAACCCGATCAGTCCAGTAACGAAGCGCACACCTACTGTGCTGACCCCGATCAGCAGGAGGTTTTCCTTGGTGATCTTCCAAATACGCTGCATGCCGTCTTTAAGATTCAAATCGTCAATGATCATGGCAGGCAGGACGAGCGCCGCAGCTTCCGTCCACAATGTTTCCAACAATCCAGCCGCGGAACGAGCCACGCTTGCGCCTACGCCGCCTCTGCGGTTTCGTTGCGCCGCGCTTTTGATCAAGTTGACAACGGTGGAAGCCGCAGCCAGCGTGAGAATATCAAAGAAGTCACGGCGGACGATCTCCCATGCTTTTTCCATGCGTCCATCACCCTCTGAGAGATAACCATAGATGAGATAAACCGTCATACCAGAGAATACATACGAGACGATAAATTGTGCAAAGACCAACACCGCTCCCATAGCGTAGAGGATGATGTTACCAAATTGACTATCTCCGAACATGAATGCTGAGATCGCGATCGGAATGATCCCGATCACTGAAACAATGGCACCTACGATCAATGCATAAATGGATGGTTTGAGCAAGTCTTTATCTTTGAACGCCATGCTCCAGGCTTGTTTTAGGAAGGACCAACCGCGTGAAAAACTCTGCATAAGACACTCTCCTGTGTGAAAAAATATTCAAGTTGCATTATAGCAAACCTGCCATCCTGACTATTCTTGCCGATGACAAGGCAAGTATAATCGTGCAATTCCATACTTAGGACAAGTTATGACAAATAAATTCCCATTGATCTTGCTGGCAGCAGCTTTAATTCTTACCGCCTGCTCCACAGCTGCCACACCCATGCCTACACCGACTCCCGACCCCTTCATCTTGCAGGGACAGGCAGTTTTCAATGCTCGTTGTGCCACTTGTCATGCCCTTGTGCCCGATACGATCATTATTGGACCATCTCTTTATGGGGTCGCAACCCGTGCCGAAACCCGTGTGAATGGACAAAGCGCTGAGGAATACATTACCATGTCCGTTCTACGCCCCGGTGATTATGTGGTGGAAGGCTTCAATAACGTGATGATCACCAACCTTGCCAAGGAGTTGACCAGCGAAGAGTTGAATGCCCTGGTTGCATTTTTGATGACCTTGAAATAATCTGTGAATAAGTAGGGGCAACCCTGCTGAAAAATAAAACTGAATACAGAGGAGAGTGTATGAAAGTTTGGATCAAACGGATCTTTACCGGTTTGGGCGTGTTGCTGCTCATTGGAGTAGCCTACGCCGCCTTTGCGCCGCTTCCACCTGCCGTAGAATTGCCCGAAGACAAGTGGGGAGCAGGTTCCAGCAGTGTTGAACCAGCCTGGAGCGGATTACAGCGCGACTTCCCCGCCACCAATGAAACAGCAAATAACCCATCAACGCCTGAAAAAGTGGAATTGGGTCGCCTCCTTTTCTTTGACCCGGTCCTGTCTCAAAACGACGACATGTCCTGCGCCTCATGCCATCACCCCGACTTAGGCTTTGCCGATGGCAGACCGCAAGCCTTTGGTGCGGATCAACAACCATTGCAGCGCAGTGCCATGAGCTTGTGGAATGTGGCATACAACACCAACTTCTTTTGGGATGGACGTGCTGCCACACTCGAAGAACAAATGGAAACACCCATTACCAATCCAGATGAAATGGGTGCTTCTCCTGAAGAGATCGTTGCTGAATTGAAAGCCATTCCCGAATATGTAGACTTGTTCGAGAAAGCCTTTGGCAGTGCCGATGCAGTGACATTTGAAAACGTTCAAAATGCCATTGCTGCATTTGAGCGCACCTTGGTAACGAATAACTCACCCTTTGACCGCTACGCGACAGGCGATGTGAACGCACTAACACCCGCCCAACGCCGCGGATTGGGGCTCTTCCGCTCGGCAGCGACTCGTTGTTTCGAATGCCATGCCGCACCAACCTTCAGCGATGACTCGTTCTCGGTGACAGGTGTGCCCGACCTTGCCGGTCAAGAGCATGATGCCGGGCGTAAAGCCATCGAAGAATCTAGTTTGGATGGTGCTTTCAAAGCGCCCACTCTGCGCAATATTGCTCTCACTGCACCCTACATGCACAATGGAGTATTCAACACTCTCGAAGAAGTAGTTGATTTTTATGCCAAAGGCGGCGGTCGCGATGCTGGGGTTGAGAACGTCGATATTCATGTTCTTGGCTTTGAGTTGACCGAACAGGAAAAAGCGGACTTGGTCGCCTTCCTTTATGCGTTGACAGACGAAGGCAACCTGCCGGAAATCCCTGCTTCTGTGCCTTCGGGTTTGCCGGTGGTCGAAGCGGTGGATAACCCTGCACGTGAAGTTGTCAGCGAGATGAATGTTTCTGAAAGTGAAGCAGGCTCCACGTCTGCGCATGAGCCGGTGACTTTGAGAGTCGAACCCGGTCAGACGATTCAGGAAGTCGTCGATCAGGCACTTCCCGGCGATACCATTGAAGTCCCTTATGGAATTTATGAAGAGCATGTCATAATTGATGTGAGTGATGTCAAGTTCTTTGGCATTCCAAATGAGAAAGGGGAGTGGCCCATCATCGAAGGCAATGGCACTGGGTCCGATGGCGTGATCGCCTCTGGGAATAATTTCGAGATGGCGTACTTCCAGGTGAAGAACTTTACGAGCAATGGTGTGTTGGTGGAAGGTTCGACCGGTGTGTACTTGCATGATATGTACATCGAGAATACAGGTGTGTATGGTGTGTATCCTGTACGCTGTACGGATGTGTTGATCGAACGCATCGAAGGTACATTGATGAACGATGCCGCGATCTATGCAGGTAAGTCTAAAGATGTGGTCATCCGCGATACATTGACCTATGGCAATGTGATCGGTATTGAGTTGGAAAATACCGTTAATGGCGAAGTGTATAACAACCATGCTCACGATAACACCATTGGTATTTTCATCGACTTGTTACCGCAATTACCTTCCAAGGTTTCGATGTACACTAAGGTGTATAACAACATCTCTGAGAATAACAATGGAGAGAACTTTGGCAAGCCCGGTACGGCGGTTTCGCTTATCCCGCCGGGAACGGGTATGCTGATCCTTGCTGCAGACCATGTGGAAGTGTATGACAACACCTTCCGCGGCAATAAGACCGTGGGCTTGGCTGTATTTAACTTGACGATCGGTTTTTCGGCAGAAGAGATCGATGTCGACCCGAACCCCGACCATAATTTTGCGCACGATAACATCTATGAGAACAATGGTTATGATGCTGATCCGTTCGTGAAGAACATGCTTGGCGGTGGTTTTGATATTGTGTGGGACACGACCGGCGTGGACAATCGCTTCGATGAGCCGAACGCGAAGACATCCTTCCCACCTGCATTGCCCAAAAGCAATTGGCCCCAGCCGTTATACAACCTGTATTGGCGTGTCTTGAATTTTGCGGTTGGATTGATTTCGTAATGTAAGATACCAGTGCGCAGCACGTATACTTGTAAAGTCGTGCTGCGCCTTTTTTTATTTATCCGTCTTTGGGAGATTTCATGTCTGTATCAAAAACTGGAACAAAGCCATTTTTGAGTTTGCGTTACAAGTTATTGATTCCTTTGTTGTCGTTGGGTGTTTTGATGTTCATCATGGGATATTTCGGCGCTCAGGCATACCTCAGAGAGACGATCTTCAATATCATGGACGAAGAGATCGAATCGATCCTTGATTATGTGGATGGCTGTTTGAATGTTGATGCACTTGAAGCTATTACTTCAAATGCTGCTTTAGACGAAATCTCCAATGGACGTTCGGCTGCAATGAATGACCCTCTTTATCTGGAACAAGAAGCTTGCATTGCTTCTGTCGAGGAGTTTAATCCGCGTGCATGGGTTTACACATATTATGAGGTCGACGCGGATACTTTAGCATATAGCATTGACATGTGGAATGTAACCTCCCCTGATGATGGTTCTCCCTTGGGGTACACATTCACAAGTGCTGATTGGGATTTTGAAGAAAATCAGCTTGGGCTGGTAGAAACATACCCTTATGATGACCTTGAGTTGGATGAAGAAACTGGAGTCTATTATTACGCAACCACCTCACCATTAAGGGATGCGAGCGGCAAAGTTGTGGGTGGTATTGCCGTCTATCTCGACGCTGGATGGACCGTAGAACAGTTACAAAATCTTTCAAGATATTTACTTGTGATTTTTGTGGGTATCTTTGTGGTAGTCACAGCTTTGGTATTGGCGATCACAAAACGTGCCATGTCTGAACTTGGCACGTTACAGGCTGCATCGCGCCGGGTGGCGGAGGGGGATTACACGCCCATTGCCATCAAACCTCAGAAAGTGGATGACGAACTCTCGACTCTGGCAGAGTTATTCAACACCATGTTGGATAAAGTTGAAGAACGCGAAGAGATCTTGGAGAATCAGGTGGAAGAACTGAAACTTAAGATCGACGAGGAAAAACGCACGAAAGAAGTGAAAGAGATCGTAGATAGCCAGTTCTTCAAAGATTTGAAAGAACGCGCCGCCGAAGTCCGCAGGCAACGCCAACAAAAAGAATAACTACAAAATATTGATCGGGTCCACTTCGACCCGCCAATCATTGAACCGCAGGTCTTTGAGTACCGCTGCCGGGTCAGGTCCACGCAGGACGACCTGCCAGCGGTACTCTCCATTTTCTTTCGCAAAGAAACAAGGGACCGGACCGATCAATTCCGTTTGACGAAACCCACCCGCCTCCAACTTCGCCTTGAGCTTGGCCGCCATCTTCTTGGCTTCTTCTTCCGCTTTGACATTATCAACGCTGCGATATTCCAGGCGGACCAACCTTGCAAATGGGGGATATCCTAATGAACGGCGGTAATCCAATTCACGCAAGTAAAAGCCATCCACATCATGCCCGGCCGCGAATTGAAGCGCATAATGCTCCGGCGTAAAGGTCTGCATAATGACCTTGCCGCCACGTGAAGAACGCCCAGCTCGACCTGCCACTTGGGTCAAGGTCTGGAAGACGCGTTCACTGGCGAATGGATCAGGCAAGTTCAACCCAACATCCGCCAGCACGATCCCAACCAACGTCACCAAGGGCAAATCCAACCCTTTGGCGAGCATTTGCGTCCCCACCAAAATATCCGCTTGATGATTGGCAAAGTGGGTGAGGATGACCTCATGCGCATCTTTCTGGCGGGTCGTATCCCAGTCCCAGCGCAGCGTCCGTGCTTGTGGAAACATGGATTTGATCTCCGCTTCCACTCGTTCACTTCCCAAGCCATACTCACGGATTTGATTACTGGCACAAGTGGGGCAGGTCTTTGGCATCAGTCGGGTATATCCGCAGCGGTGACAAAGCAACTGATTCCCCTTTGAACTTTGACCTTCGACATGCAGTGTCAGCGGTGTTTCACAATTCGGGCATTTCAATGTATTCCCGCAATCACGGCAGAAAATATACGTGGACGTTCCGCGTCGGTTAAGATACACGATCGCCTGCTCGCCACGAGCAATGGTCTCTGCCAATGATTCAGCTAACACGCGCGAGAACATGCTGCGATTGCCACCCTTCAACTCTTCACGCATGTCCACGACCTGCACAGGTGGCAAGGTTGAGTCAGTGACGCGGTTGGGGAGTTCGAGCTTTTCAATATGGTCATGTTCAGCAACATAACGCTGTTCCACTGTTGGTGTAGCGGAGCCAAGCACACAAACTGCACCACACAGTTTTGCATATTCCTGTGCGGCGGTCACCGCATTGTAGTAAGGCGGTTCAGATTGATAGTATGAACTGTCGTGGCATTCGTCCACGACAATGAGTCCAATATTCGGCAGCGGGGCGAACAATGCCGAACGCGCACCGATGATGATATTCAGCTTCCCATCGCGGGCACGGCGCCATGTGTCGTAGCGTTCGCCTTCAGAAAGTTTTGAGTGAACCAACCCGACCTGCCCTGGAAAACGCGAGACAAATCTTCGTACGGCTTGCGGGGTGAGCGCAATTTCTGGTACGAGGATGATGGCTTGCTTCCCACTTTTGATCACTTCCTGTACGGCGCGAAGATAGATTTCAGTTTTGCCTGAGCCGGTTACACCATAGAGTAAAAACGAGGAAGGAGAAACAATGGATGTGAAGGCTTGTTTGATCTCACCTAATGCGAAAGCTTGTTCAGGTGTAAGTTCAAGTTCGTTCCTTGTCTCTTGTTTCTCGATCTTTTCAAGGGGGTCACGGAAGATTTCATTTTCAAACAAGCGTATCAACCCGCGTTCTTCGAGTTCTTGCAGGTCAGAAATGTTACAGTCGGTTTGAGCATAGATCCATGAGAGATTAACCGGTTCTGGCTGCTGGATGAGAAATCTCAAAGCGGATTCGCGCCGCGTTTGGGTGGCCTTCGTCGAACCGAGTGCACCCATCTCCGCTTCCGCCGCTTCTGGCGTGACTGCGAGCTGGGCAACGCGAATATTCTTGGGTCTCACTCTGGGCGGGGGCAGGACATTTTTCGCGGTCAGCACACCTTTTTTGACGAGCATATTCGCAGATTTACGCCAATCAACTTTGGCGAAGTGCGAGTCGATCTGACGTCCGCGTAAGGGTCCGCGTTCGTTGAGGAGGTTAATGATGCGGGTGACGATTTTGGAGGATGGGTCGGAGTAATTCGTATTTCGTAATTCGTAATGTACGTCTGCTTGCTGACCCAAACCGGTGGGGATCATCATACTGATGATGGCAGAGAGGGGATTCAGTGTAGAGTCCGCTAACCGCATGGAAAGAGCGATCTGGGGCGGAGTTAGAAGCGGGGCAGGGTCTAGCAGGTCAAGGATCGGTTTGAGATTTGGGACGGAAGAAGAGTCGGTCAACTCGACAACGATGCCCTGCACGGTTTGATTCCCAAATGGAGCTGTGACGAGACAACCCGCTCGCAGGGCAGGGATGAGTTCTGTAGGAACGGTGTAGTCGAATACACCAGAGATTGCAGAGATGTTGACAGCGAGGCGGGCAAACATGAGGTGATTATAATGTTTTATAGTATGCTCGTTGGGTATAATCTTTCGAACGGAGGTTGATATGAGCTCAGTTATTCTTATTGTTGGCGGGGTGATGATCGTGATCGCGTTGGTGATGTTGGCGATGGTGTTCATTAAATCGAATCAGGTGAACCTGACTGAAAAAACCGAAGGCAAACCCGAGTGGATGCATGCCATGCCTCCCAAAGAGACAGTGGAAGCAACTACGAAAGATGGCGAAGGTATAACGCTTTATGATCATGATGAAGGCGAGAAAGTTGCCGCGCCTTTTGCTGAACAGATCGAAGATGTGCTGCGAGCCAAAGCACAGAGTGACTCGTATTTGAAAACATTTGATATTGATTTTGGAACGGCAGCCGATGGTGGCTTGGAGATCTGGGTGAACGGCGAGAAATTCAATGGGGTTGCCAGTTTGCCCGATGAACAATTGAAGCAGACGCTTCTGCAAGTTGTGAAGGAATGGAATAGTAGGAAGTAGTGGGTGGTAGGGAGTAAATAGTAAATAGTAAATAGAGTAGACGCGCTGGAGATGACTCTGGCGCGTTATTGTTTTAAGATGACAGCAGCACCATAGCCAACGACGGAAGAGTGATCGCCGGTGACATCGCCGGAAGTGGCGTGTTTGAGGACTTGAACGTGGTTCGCTCCTAGCCCTTGAGCTGCCCATTCCACTGCAGCGACGGCGGCATGTCCGCAGGCGAAACCTTTGCCCAAACGTTCTGCTTCAAAGATGGAGGATGGCTTGAGTGTGGTAAAACGCTGGAGCATTTCGCGATCGAGTTGATTGGCTGTTTGTTGTTCGTAAAAATGAGACAGGTCAGTAGATGCGACAAGTAATGCGTTTTTATCTTTTAGGGTCTGTGCCAATGCTTCGCCAAGCTGCTGGGCTACAAATTCTTCCTGTGCGCGGATCATGATCGGCAGGAGTTTGAAATCATTTTTTAGCACTCGCTGTAAAAACGGAAGTTCGATCTCAAGCGAATGTTCTTTGTCGTTGGAGATGGGAGTGATGGGAATATTAAGATGGTTTTGAAGTTCGGAAAGAGCAGTTTGGTCTACTTCGATGGTGCCAAGTGGAGTGCTGTAGGCTTGATGTTTTGTCGTGAGAAGGGGATGTGAGTGGTAGTTGTGAAATGGGGAGAGGACTACAACGAGATCGGGGGTAAGTCCGCGCAGGGTGGCGAAGGCGTAGGCTGCCACCGCACCGGAATACCGATACCCGGCATGTGGGGCAATGACGCCGATCACCTGCCCGTGAATTTTAGGTAAGTTTACGTTTATGAGATATTCGTCTATGCTGGCAGAAAGGGATTTGGGATTGGCAGGATACCATGTCCCTGCAATAGGTGAGGGGCGAAGGTCGAGCGTGTTCATATTTTTATTGTAGCACTATCAGAAATAAAAATCCCCGCGAAACTCTCGCGGGGATTCATTGGTCTTGATTTACTTACGGGATAGCGTAGGTCGCGATCGCGTTGTCGACGATGTCGAGCATGGTCTGGTCTACATTGTTCGACCAGAAGGCAGTCCACATCAACCAGGTGCGCTTGTCATCACCGCGAACTTCGAAGAAGGAAACGCCGGAGTAGTCACCACCTTTGGAGGTCCATTCAAAGCGTTCAGAACCGTCTTGCATGATCTGGTCGCTGGAGATACGGATGTCACCGTTGTTCGTACCCGTGCTGCTATAGTAGGTGTTGAGAATATCCAACGCTACATACTGGCTGGTGGAGTTATCCACTTTCACACCCGGGTTAGCGAACATGACGAGGCTTTCGATGATCACAGATTCATCGGGGGAAGTGAAGGTGTCGGTGTAAGCATCCACATCAGTGTAGATGGCATCACCGTGGTCGGTGTGTTCGTACGTCCAATCGCCAGGGAGATCAAAGGCGAGAAGGTTGTTCTGGTCCACAAAGGTGACCATGCCATTGTCGCTGGGCTGAACCTGTCCCTGATCTTGTCCTTGATCTTGCTGCTGACCCTGATCCTGATTGGCAGGGGGATTGGTGGGCACAGGGGGAAGAGTGGGGTTAGGGGTGGGGTTTGAAGAACCGCCACATGCAAGGCTGACGGCTAATAACAATGCCATAAAGCCAAATAACATACGGTAAGATTTCATGATTTGTATTCTCCTCTATCTAATTGGTTAATCGGGCACAAGGATACCTTTCGAATCGATTTTTTAGTAGGGTACCTTAGTCCCATTTTACATGCCCTGCCTATGTCTGCATATATCCAAATGAAAAACGAATGTAGTCATAAACCGGGTTGATTATTCTTAAGACCATATGCCACAAATTAAATACAGTTCGCGGCATGGAACTTAGGTTTTTCTGCTACCTGTAAACGAAGATTGCTTAGAAAAAGTTCCATGCCGCGAAACTAATTTGTAAATCGGACTTAATTATTTGGATGTTTTCCGAACTCTTTTGACCTTTTCGGACTGGGTAGGTTCATCAGATGCTGGTTCAACAACCGGCTCAGGGATGGATGCCAATTCTGGTTCAACGACCGGGGCAGGGGGCGTCACTGGGGCTGGCACAATGGCAGGCGCAGTGTTGATGCGAGCAAAGTAATCTTTGACCGTTAGATCGTTGTAGAAGATCAACACGAGGATACCAACCACCATTGAGAAGACGTTTCCCATAACAACGGTGAGAATCTCGAAAACTGCGATGGATGTTGAAGGTTGAACGGGTTGAGGTTGGGCACTTAGAAGTTTGGCTGCAAAGATGATCTCAAATACACCAAGGATCGTGGGTAGGATGGTGATGGGCAGACAGATCACACCGATAATGGTGCCAAGTGCAGTAGCTGATGCAACAAAACCCCAGAAGAGATTGATAATGCCGCTCACAAGCGTCATGAGTGCAATGGCGGTCACAAGCCCGGGTTTTTGTTCAGAATAGGATGTGTTCATTTGTTACTCCTTGAAATTTATCTGAGGGATATAACGATTGAACACATGATTGGTTGCAGGAACTATGGCTGTTGGAATGTAAGCAGGATCCCGCCGGGGTATGTTGCACCATTGGGGTCTGTACAATCAGGTGCCCGGACATCTGGAACGAATGCGCCACCAGTCACCACGCGAATGTTATAGACCGTCCCCGCATCCATCATGAAATCCGCATACCCATCTCCCATCTCGGGTTTAAGCCCTGTGAAAAAGCGATCCTCACCTTGGCTCCATGTCACCACGATCTCAGCGCCGGGTACTTGATCTCTTTTCGCATTCAAAAGTATGAATTGCATCACCTTTGCCATGCCAGGGTCGCAGACAGTCTCTTGACTCATAAGCACGAAAGGAGCGCCAGGTCCTGCTGTGGGAGTGAAGGTGGGGCGTGGTGTCAGTGTTGACTGTGCCAACGGAGTTAACGGAGTTTGTTCGAAGAATACGGTAGGAGCAGCCGGAGTCACCGTCGCCTCTTCACTAATCTCGGGCTGGGGCTCACTTTCAGTAGGGGTGGATGTAAATTGGACACTTGGTGTGTTAAACGTGGGGAAGGGCGTAGGGGTAAAGGGTTCGCTTACATAACCCTGACTCAAGTCTGTTGCCAATTGCGCGAGTGGACGTGTTTTTTCAAATGTCTCGCCTGAAGCAAGCATGCGTTGTGCCTGAGCACTGAGTTCGCTGATCGGGTCTGCATCACCAAGCAGATTCAGGCGAGCCTGGGCACGCGGCAGATCTTTATTCGAAGCATATGATGCAGCAATAATGATGCGATATTGGTCTTTAAAATCCGTGCGCAACAGAGCCGGATGCGCATCCACATAGGTTACAGGGGCGAGAAGCCATGAGTATGCCAGACCAAGCCCAAACCCGATAAGAAGCGCGAGGATGATCAGAAGGATGGTGTTTTGCAGCAGTTGTTTCATGGGTTGAGACCGTCATCTGGTTGATAGGTTTGCATGGCGGTTAAGAGAGTTTGCAACGCGCGGATCTCATCCTGTGTGAAGCCGTTTATGTTGGCGTAAGTTAAAGCGGAAGTAACTATCTCAGCCGGAGGCTGACTTCCAAGTTGAGCAATGCGTCGTGCCGCGGCATCTGCATCGAAATCAGTTTGGTATGCTTCAGCGGTCATAAGCACATAGTCTACGCGGTAATCTTCGCGGAGGACATCGGGTGTGACGTCCGTATATTCAACCGGGTCAATCACCCAGCCATACACAAGCCCAAGCCCAATGCCAATGGCAAGGGCAACCAACACCATGATGATTTTTGTGGAAGACATAGGGAGATTATACCCGTTGGGTATATGGCACCGATTGAGGTGGTTCTTAAATAAATATCCGAGCAGGGGATCGGCGGCACCCGAAGACTCTTCCTTACCGTTGCTATCTTTCGATCCTGGCGGGTTTCGAAAGGCTTCGCCGCGCCGGGCCTGCCCGGACAGGCGCAAGGATACCCGATGAAGGGGGGTGTGTCAAATCACAAGTTATTTTCTTCTACGAATTTCAAGAAGAGTTTGACCAGTTTGGGATCGAAAAGGATGTCTGAGTTTTCACTCAGGTATTCAATGACCTGTTCACGTGGGATCGCTTTACGGTATGGGCGGTCACTGCGGAGTGCGTCCCAAACATCAACAATGGCAAAGAGGCGGGCAGAAAGTGGGATCTTTTCCCCTTTTAATCCGTGCGGGTACCCGCTGCCGTTCCAACGTTCATGATGGTAAAAGGGAATATCGAGCGCCGGATTCAAGTAGGCAATGGGGGAAAGCATCTCAAAGGCATACATCGGATGCTGACGCATTCGTTCCCATTCCGTTTCATTGAGTGGACCTGGCTTTTGCAGGATCTCATCGGGTATGGCGATCTTGCCCATATCATGAAGCAACGCACCTCGTTTGATGTGCGATAATTCTTCTTCATTGAACCCAAGTTGTTTGGCTACCTTTATGGTGATCTCGGTCACGCGTTGAGTGTGACCTTCTGTTTCGCGGTCTCGCAAGTCTAACGCGCGAACCCAACCTTCAATGGTTCGTTCGTATGCATCTCGTAGCTGGTTATGTGCGAGTTGCAGGGCTTCTTCAGCTCGTTTGCGTTCCGTAATATCACGGGATGCCGCCTGGATTTCAACTACTTTCATCGTGTTGTGATCGGAGATCGCGCGGGCAGAAGTTTCAAGCCAGACATAATGTCCTTCTTTATGTTTGGCGCGATAGGTGACGGTATAAGGCGCATCCCCTGGTTTTTGATTAAAGAGTTCTCTGATTTGTGGATGGTCTTCGGGTTTGATCAAATCAAAACTGCTCACCCCTATCATTTCTTCAGGTTTATAGCCAAGAATGGTTTTGCAGGCGGGGGAGATGTAGAACATATACCCGTCAGTATTGAGGCGGGTGATCAT
>JBEBCV010000276.1:0-3730 GCA_041157505.1 Chloroflexota bacterium
ATCTGCTGTGAGAGTTCATCTTCCTTGGGCTGCCATTGTTTGCGGAAAGCCTCGGGATCGCGTTCATAGGCGATGTTGCGTTCCATGATGGTCATGCGTTCACGAGCCTCGCGGATGCCAACGATCTCGACTGAAAGGGCGAAGCGATCCAGCAACTGGGGGCGAAGATCGCCTTCTTCAGGATTCATCGTCCCAACGAGGATGAAACGTGCCGGGTGAGCAAAGGAAATACCTTCACGTTCCACCGTATTCACGCCCATGGCAGCAGAGTCCAAAAGAATATCTACAACATGGTCGTCGAGCAAATTCACTTCGTCAATGTAGAGCAAACCGCGATTCGCGCCTGCCAACACACCGGGTTCAAAATGGCGTTCCCCTTTTTGAATCGCTTTTTCGATGTCGAGCGTTCCAACTACACGATCTTCAGTTGCGGATACAGGTAAATTTACGAACGGAGTTGCGCGTTCGGCTGTAGGAAGTTTTTTTGCAGCTGCGTAACGTTCTTTACATTCGGTACACCATGTGCTGGATTTATCAGGGTCGCAACCAAAGCGACAATCTTGTACAACTTTGACGTGGGGGAGAAGCGCTGCAAGTGAACGAGCAGCTGTAGACTTTGCAGTTCCGCGTTCACCGCGAATCAATACGCCGCCGATGCGCGTATCCACGGCATTGAGAATCAGCGCACGACGCATGCGCTCTTGTCCTACGATGGCTGTAAAGGGAAAAATTGCGGGCATTTGTTTACTCCAGCCCGTGATTATAACGCTTGTTTTGGAAACTCGCGTGTAATTTTGGGGTTCCTTCTTCTTATTAGGGTTGTCAACTTATCGTTTCACTTGTATAATCTTACTCATATTTCTTTTAATTGGAGTCACAAGTGATGGATCAAAATGAAACCCTGAGCGGGACAAATAATGCGCAGGGAGATCAGAACAACAATCAATCGATGGAGGCGCTGTTAGCATCTGAATCGTTGAGCATTGATCTTCCCAAAGCAGGCGAAATCCGCAAAGGGACTATTGCAAGTATTTCACAAAACCAGATCCTGATCAGCATTGGGGCGAAGTCCGAGGGCGTCGTTGCTGGCAAGGAATTGGAGCAACTGACCGAAGAAGAGCGTGCCGCTCTGAAAGTCGGACAGGAACTTGACGTGTTCGTTATTATCCCCGAAGATAATAACGGCAATGTTGTGCTTTCCCTCAAGCGTGCCTTTGAACAGATCGCTTGGGAAAACGTCGAGAAGATGATTGCCGATGAAACGGTGTTCGACACCAAGATCATCGGTTTCAACAAGGGCGGTCTTATCGCCGCCATTGGCAGCCTGCGTGGGTTCATCCCATCTTCACAGATCAGCGCTGCCCGCCGCGCACAGTCTACGGGTGATAAGCCCGAACAGCGCTACCAGAAGATGGTTGGTCAGCCGATCTCCGTCCGCATTGTGGAAGTGGATCGCGAACGCCGCCGCCTTATTCTCTCTGAACGTGCAGCCAGCACCGAGTCTCGTTCCGAACTGAAGGAACGCGTCATCGGTGAATTGGAAGAAGGCAAGACGTACACTGGTCGCGTGACCAGCCTTGCCGACTTTGGTGCCTTTGTCAATATCAATGGCGCAGACGGTCTTGTTCACCTCTCCGAAATCTCTTGGGATCATGTCACTCACCCCAAGGAAGTTCTCGAAGTGGGGCAGGAAGTTAACGTCAAGGTCATCAACATCGACCGCGAAAAGAAGCGCATTGGTTTGTCCATCCGCGCTTTACAAGATGATCCCTGGAAGAACCGCATGGCGAAGTTCAGCGTGGGTCAGTTGGTGGAAGGTGTCATTACCCGCCTGACCAAGTTTGGCGCCTTTGCCCGCCTCGAAGGCGATATCGAAGGTCTCATCCACATCTCTGAGCTGAGCGAGAACCGTGTTGAACATCCCAAGGAAGTTCTGCACGAAGGTGACGTCAAGACCCTGCGCATCATCCGCATTGACGTTGACCAGCATCGCATTGGTTTGAGCCTCCGCAAAGTGGACTCAGCCGCGTTTGCCGACAAAGACTTCAAGATGCTGACGAAAGACTTCGGCGGCGACGAAGATAACGAATAAATAAAAGAGCGCACCGAAAGGTGCGCTTTTCAATTATGAACCCTACACCTTTCCTGGTTGACGCTCACGCAGATATCGCCTACAACATGCTCAAATATGGGCGCGATTATACTCGCCCGGTTTCTGAGATCCGCACACTTGAAGCAGACACCCATACTGTGCACGAGAATGGCGATACTCTTATCAGTTGGCACGAATATCAACGTGGCAACATCGCTATTATTTTTTCCACGCTTTTTGCTGCGCCAATTCGTTTTCGCACGTACGAAACCGAAACCCTAATTTATAAAACCTTTGATGAAGCACATAAGCTTTATAGCGCGCAATTGGATACATACCATCGGATGCAAGATTCGATTCCGGATAAGTTCCGCATCCTCGCCTCCAAACGGGACCTTGAACTGCATCTTGCCCATTGGGCGGATGCAACACCCGAAACGACCAGACCCGTTGGCATGGTCATTCTTATGGAAGGTGCGGAAGGCATCCGCGAACTTTCTGAATTGGAGATGTGGCACAACCGCGGTGTGCGACTGATCGGACCTGCCTGGGTCGGCACACGGTATTGCGGTGGCTGGAAAGAACCTGGTCCGCTGACGGCTGATGGGCGAAAACTGTTGTCTGCCATGGCAGATTTCAATTTCACTCTCGATCTCAGTCACATGGACGAACGTGCCGCCGTTGAAGCCTTGGATATTTATGAAGGTCCCATTGTGGGAACGCATGGCAATTGTGCCGCACTCATGCCCAATTCCAACTCGAACCGACATTTCACCGACCGCATCATCGAAGGCATCATCGAACGTGATGGGGTGGTTGGAGTCGTGCCATTCAACACCTACCTAAAAGTTGGCTGGCTGCGAGATAAAGGGCACCCGCGTGAAGAAGTTCCATTGGGTGTTCTTGCCGACCATATTGACCATATCTGCCAGATCGCAGGTGACTCGCTCCACGCCGGCATCGGCTCCGATTTTGATGGTGGCTTTGGGGTACAGTCCGTTCCCCCAGAAATTGACACCGTCGCAGACTTGCAAAAACTGGTATCCTTATTACAGGCTCGCGGATATTCTGAGACAGATACCGCCAATATCCTCGGCGGTAATTGGATCGCCCGCCTAAAAAGAAACCTGCCCTAAAAACCTATGACCAATACTCAAACCAACGTAGACCCCAATACCAGTTCAGACGAATCTGCCGTCCCACGAATTCGATTGGGGCTGATCATCACGTTCATTGGATTGTTTATCTTCGCGGTTGGTACCAAGCCCGATCTCTTCGGCTGGGACCGCAGCCCAGTCGTTGGCTTTGTTCAGATCATTGTCTTTCTCATTGGCTTGGCATGGATCTGTCTGGGCGGTTATCTTGGCTTGCGTTCTCTTTGGTGGGGACTTGAACGGACCATCATTGGTGACATTGGCAGCCGCTTGGTAGCCACAGGATTTGTCTTCGCTGTATTTGCCGGACTTGCAGATATTGTCGGCATGGGGTCACACTCCTTTCCACAAATCCCATACTTTGGTCCCTGGCAGGCGACCGGGGTATTGATCGGTCAGGGCATCATCGCGTTGGGATTTTTGATGATGATCCCGTTTCGACAGAAGTAATTTCTTTCGTATTAACAATAACAAAAAAGAGTCC
>JBEBCV010000277.1:0-3693 GCA_041157505.1 Chloroflexota bacterium
TGAAGATCTCACCTTTGAAGCGGGAGGAGCCGGGCATGGGCGGAATGGTGGCGTTGGTGGCTTCCTTGATGATGTCGTAGAACATCTGCTTGTTTTCGGGGAGCGGACCGGAGACGAAAAGCCGTCCGCCTGGCTTGAGCACGCGATGTGCCTCACCAAATGTGAATTTCAGGTCAGAGGCGTAGTAGATTGCGAAAGCGCTGGTGCATAGGTCGAAGGTGTTGTCAGCAAAATTGAACTTCTCATTGAAGTCAAGAAACTGAAAATCAATGTTTGAGCCGCGTTCTTTGTTCCTGGCGCGTGCCTTTTCGAGCAATTCATTCGAAAAGTCACCGCCTGTGATCTTTGCCTTGCCTTTGGTGTAATCATCGAACAAAAAGCTAAGTTTTCCTGCACCACAACCTACATCAAGAATGCTCATGCCTTCCTGAGGTTTGAGCAGGTCGTTTGTCCAGACGTCGATGTTGGCAGAGCCGTATTTCTCGTGAATGTCGATACGCATTAAAAGGTCTTTGCTGGGTTCCTGATAGTCGATCTTCATAATAGTCTCTCCTTGTAATTGTTGTGAGCATTATACCAAAATTCACTCGCTGAATTTTGAAATGCTTATTTGCGATTAATCCTTGGATGAGTCATGTTAAAATGCGTGACATTTGGAGATTACATGGCAAACAAGATTCAAGCAGTAAAAGGCACAAGAGAATTCTACCCGGAGCAAATGGCGCTGCGAAACTTTATTTATAGTAAGGTTCGTTCGGCTGCGCAAGCATTCGGTTATCAGGAATGGGATGCCCCTTTCATCGAAACCATAGATCTGTATGCAGCAAAATCAGGCGAGGAGTTGGTCAAGAAACAATCGTTCACGTTCGAAGATCGCGGCGGCGATTTTGTGACTCTGCGCCCCGAATTGACGCCGTCGTTAGCGCGCATGATCGCGGCAAAGCAGGGCGAATTGACCTTCCCAGTGCGTTGGTGGTCGTTCGGTCCGTTTTGGCGCTATGAGCAGCCACAAAAAGGGCGTTCGCGTGAGTTCTTCCAATGGAACGTGGATATGTTGGGAGTCAACTCGCCAGAAGCGGATGCTGAACTGATCGCTGTTGGTGCAACATTCCTGCGCTCGGTCGGACTCAGCCCGGAGCGGGCTCTGATCTATGTGAATAATCGCCGCCTGATGGACTCTGAATTCGATGCCTTGGGAATTCCAGCCGAGAAACGGCTCGATGTTTCAAATTTGGTGGATCGCCGTACCAAAATGGAACCCGCCAAATGGGATGCATATGCGTTCGATCTTGGATTAACCCAAGCTCAATTGGATGGCTTGAAATCCATTCTCGGTAATTTTGACTTATGGATGAAGAGTGACGAACTGGTCCGTCTGTTTGCGGCTCTCGAGGCATTGGGCGTAAAAGAATACGTCAAATTTGACCCGAACATCATGCGTGGACTCCTTTATTACACCGGCACCGTCTTCGAAGCCTTCGATGTGACGGGTTCTCTGAAGCGTGCAATTTTCGGTGGTGGACGTTACGACAACCTCCTCGCCGATGTTGGCGGACAGCCTCTCTCGGGTGTTGGCTTTGCAATGGGGGATGTGGTTATTGGCATCATTTTACAGGAAGCTGGTTTGGTGCCTGAGTTCATACCAAGTCCGGCGCAGATCTTGGTGACGGTCTTTGACGAAAAATTGTGGATGCAGTCGTTTGCGCTTGCGGCGGAATTGCGTGCAGCTGGCTTGGATGTGATGGTCTCGCCAGAGCCAACTAAACTGCCCAAACAGTTCAAATTTGCAGACAAGATGAAGATAAGAGTAGTGTTGGTCATCGGTCCAGATGAAGCGGCACAAGGTTTGGTCGTGGTTAAAAACCTCGGGAGTGGCGAGCAGGTTCAGGTCAAGCGAGAAGCGTTACTTGGGTCAATCCAAAGTATCTTGAATAATGCTTGAGGTTCGAGCCGTCACAAAAGAGAATTGGAAAGAACTGATCGCCCTGAAAGTTCGGGATGACCAGAAACATTTTGTGGCGTCTAACTTGTATTCGATCGCTGAAGCGCAATTTGGCGAAGACCTTCCTGGGGAAGGGCATTGGGATATGCACCCGTATGGCATGTATGTTGAGAACGCGCCGGTTGGGTTTTTGATGATCTCTTACAACTTTGCATATTCGCGATTTCAAGGCTTTATCTACCGCCTGATGGTGGATGAAAAGTTTCAAGGCAAAGGATATGGGAAATTGGGCATGCGCTGGATCCTTGATACGTATCGTGCCAATGAACGGGTTAGATCGGTTGCCATCAGCTATGAGCCGGAGAACGAATTGGCGCGCAAGTTGTACGCCTCTTATGGGTTTATAGAGACCGGTGAAATGGTCGATGGAGAGGTTCTTGCGCTCTTGAACCTATGATGAATTGTGGTAAAATACCGACCGCTTTCATATGGCGGATGTAGCTCAATGGCAGAGCACTTGACTGTGGCTCAAGTGGTTGTGGGTTCGAGCCCCATCATCCGCCCCAAGATCAACCACCTTCAAAGCGCGGAGGTGGTTTCATTTTTAAGGTCATGTCTTTCAGAGGTCTCATGAAACAACATCTGGTTGAACCGGGAAAGAAGATCGTACTGGCAGAACGGGACCCGCAAGATACGGGCGATTTCAAGGGTGGAAAAGAAGAAGGTCTTAAAGCAATTGCGAAATTAAATGAAAAACTCCAGGAATTGCAAGAGTTGCTTTATGCCGAAGGGAAACATAAGATACTGGTGGTTCTGCAGGCAATGGATACGGGTGGAAAAGATGGCGCCATTCGGCGTGTTTTTGAAGGCGTTAACCCGCAAGGTGTGAAAGTGGCGAGTTTCAAAGTGCCGACACCGGAAGAATACTCACATGATTTCTTATGGCGTGTCCATAAAGTGGTGCCAGCCACCGGAGAACTGGTGATTTTCAATCGCAGCCACTATGAAGATGTGTTGGTGGTGCGGGTTCATAACTACGTCCCAAAGGAAGTTTGGTCGAAGAGATATGAGCAGATCAATGCATTTGAGAAACTGCTTGCTGAAAATGGTACGACGATCTTGAAATTCTTCCTGCATATCAGTAAGGACGAACAGAAAGAACGTCTGCAAGCTCGCTTGGACGACCCATCCAAGCACTGGAAGTTCAGCGTGGGAGATCTGGCAGAGCGTAAATTATGGGACGATTATCAAGCAGCCTACGAAGATGTTCTAAACAAAACCAGTACCGAACACGCTCCATGGTACATCGTGCCAGCTAATCGCAAATGGTATCGTGACCTGGTTATTTCCACTGTGTTGGTGGATACCCTAAATGGGTTAAAGATGAAATACCCCAAACCGAAAGATGACCTGAGTGGGGTCGTGGTTGAATAAGACCTCGAAAGGTGTAAAATAGCCCCCATGTCTAAGACAATCCATGTGCTTTTCCTCGCCGCAGAAGCCGACCCATTCATCAAAGTTGGCGGTCTGGGCGATGTTTCAGGGGTTTTGCCGCGAGAATTGCGTGCTCTTTCCAATGATGAAGTGAAACTGGATGTAAGGCTGGTTTTGCCGCATCACCCGGCTGTGAAGGCGGAAAATCTTCGTCCGATCGAATTATTTTCCATCCCACGGGGTGACTCGGAAATTGAAGTAGAAGCATTCGAAACCACATTAGATGGAATGCCTGTGTATTTCATTGGAGGCGAACC
>JBEBCV010000278.1:0-11154 GCA_041157505.1 Chloroflexota bacterium
AGGGGTTGGAAGAAAAGTTGAATTCTGACGAACATTATGCCGAGATCGCAAAGAATTGGGAGGGAGACCTTTTCTTTTATATCGAGCCAGAAGGCAACCTGAAAGAACAATTGACGTTCTATATTGACTTATGGCATGGTAAATGCCGCAAGGTCGAATATAAGGCGCTTCCGGCAAATTACCCCAAACCAGTTTTTGTGCTCACAGCAAACTATAACAATATTACCGCTGTCTTAACTGGCAAACTGAACCCAATGACCGCCATGATGACGATGAAATTAAAAGTTCATGGCAGTATGGCCTATATGATGCGTAATGTGCCCACAGTGCTGGATTTTGTCCGCTGTGCACAAGAAGTTACCAAAGAGATCGTCTAATTGAATAACAATAAAAAGGTGGAATGGTTGGAGCTACCCTTCAACCATGTCTCCGTTTAAACTCAAAATTTATGCTTCCTATATTAAAGATCAACCTCACAACAAAAATGACCGAAGAATTCAGTATCCCAAAAGAATGGGAGAAAGATTTTCTTGGTGGCGCATCCCTTGCCGCGCGGATTTTATATTCATCTCTCACGAAAGAATTGGATCCTCTATCTCCTGAAGCGCCTCTTCTGTTCATAAACGGTCCACTGACCGGCACGAACGGTCCAACAACTGGGCGCTTCGTAATTTGTGGAAAAGGTGTTGCCACAGGTCTGTGGGCAGAGTCTCACATTGGCGGTTTTTGGGGACCCGAACTTCGCAAAGCCGGCTATGATGGCTTGTGGATCACAGGAAAAGCTTCCAGCCCGGTATATCTTTGGATCCAGGATGGCAGGTTAGAGGTCCGGGATGCGGCGGGCTTGATGGGCAAAGATATTTACGAGACACAGGAACTTGTCAAAGCAGAAGTTGGCGTCAAAGGCGCAAGAGTCGCAGTGATCGGTGAAGCAGGCGAACGTGGGGTGAAGTTTGCATCGATCGCTTGTGATCATGGGCGTATGGCTGGGCGTACAGGCATGGGCGCTGTCATGGGCTCGAAAAACCTTAAAGCCATCGCTGTGCATGGCACGCAAAAGTTCGAAGTTACAAAAGAGTATGCGTCTGTGCGTTCTACTGTGAACCGCACGCTCATCAACGACAATGAAGCAAAAGTGATGGGCGAAGTGGGCTCTGCAGGTGCGGCGAATTATTCGGAATATCTAGGCGCAATGCCTTCCAAGTATTATCACCAGGGTTCATTTGAAGCAGTGGATAATATCTCCGGTGCGAAGATGACCGAAACGATCTTGGTTGGGCAGAGTGCCTGTCAGGGATGTGTGATCGCCTGTGGGCGTGTCGTCAACCTCGGTGATGGAAATAAACGCAAAGGTCCCGAGTATGAAACGGTAGTTGGGTTTGGTCCCAACTTATTGATCGACGATCTCCATGAAGTGGTTCGCCTTGGTGAAATGTGCGACAAATATGGGATGGATACCATCAGCACAGCCAACACAATTGGCTTGGCATTCCATCTTTTTGAAATGGGAAGAATCACGCCTCAAGATACAGGCGGGCTTGACCTGCGTTGGGGAGATTTTCTCGCCGTTCGACAGTTGATCCGCATGATCGCTCGCCGCGAAGGGATCGGTGAGGTGATGGCAAATGGAGCACGAGCTTTAGGCAGGGCGTTTGGCGCGGAGGATGAAGCCGTGCAAGTAAATGGTTTGGAAGCGGCGTATCATGATCCGCGTGGTGTCTCAGGTATGGCGCTATCGTATGCTACCAGCCCGCGAGGAGCATGCCATAACCAGTCTGATTACTTCTTTGTCGATTGGGGACACACGCATGAAGATATCGGAATTCAATATTTTGAGCGGCAAGCTCACGCCGAAAAAGCAGCAAACGTGGCTCGACATCAGAATTGGCGTACCCATTTCAATTCAATGTTGTTCTGTATTTTTGCCAATGTCTCACCGCAAGACCAGGTAGACTTGGTCAATGCGCAGTTAAACCTCGGTTGGACATTGGATGACTTAATGCGCTCCGGCGAACGTGCTTGGAATCTCAAGCGTGCCATTAACATCCGCATGGGGCTGACGGGCAAAAATGACGTTCTTCCAAAGGCTTTCCTCGAACCTTATAACGAAGGCGGCTCGGCAGGCTATGTGCCGGATTTTGACGGAATGATCCGCGCTTACTATGACTTCCGCGGCTGGGATTGGGAGACAGGTAAGCCGAAGAAAGAAAAGTTGCTTGAGTTAGGTTTGGCGGAAACGGCAAACGATCTTTGGGGTTAGGTTTAAGTGACACGGAAACAGTGATAAAGAACTAGGTTTTCCTGATTTTTTATCACTGTTTTTTATTCCCCGAAAAGCTTTTTCTCAAAACACACACTATTTTCCACCCCCACATACTGCCCATAATTTGGAATATATTGATAACTACTTCTTTCGTACAAGCGGATTGCCGCTGTTTGGGTCTTTCCCGTTTCGAGCACACATTTTTGATACCCTAGTTCAACGGCCCACGCCTCCAACTCAGAGAGGATCTTTCCAGCAATTCCCTTGCCTCTGCTTTCGGGAGCGGTGTACATGCGTTTAACTTCCATTACACCGGGTTCAAATTCTTTGATCGCGCCGCAGGCTACGGCTTTGCCGTCATCATATGCCACGATAACGTGTTTGATCATGTTGACCTTGTTGAACTGCGCGTAAAAATCATTTTGATCGCCATTGTTCTTGGCAAGGTCGGCATCGAGGAATTGAATGAGATGGATAAAGTCTGGGTTTTCGGAGTTGGTTCTGGTAAGCGTAAGCATTTAAAAATTCCTTTAAAGGCATTTCATCCGCAGATGAAAGCAGATGTATTAGATTTTATGCGTTTGGCAGTGAGTTAATGAACATATCAAGCTCTTCATTTACAGCTTCTGGTTTCTCGTACATGGGCATGTGACCAGCATCTTCGAGTAATAAAAATTCATCTGGTTTTAGCCATTCAGCGATCATGTTTGCCCATTTGGGGGCAAGGGTATTATTCTCTTTGCCCCATCCAAGCATTGTTGGCGGAAAATTGATAGGTCTTTGGCGTGGCTGACTGAAGACATTGAAGCTTTCCAAGCCCATGACCAACCAATAGAGGGATGCTCTTAGGAGGGGATCATGTCTCTGCTGTAAAACAAATTGTTCGAGCATGGGGTGGAGTTTAGGCTCTCCATTCGCGTAGATCAAAGACTCATTGAGAGATTGAAAATTGGGATGTCGAGCCGCATCGATCATGAATTTGTGAATGGCTTTGCCAAATCCAGTTCTTGGTCTTAGCCCTGCCCAAAACTGCAAGCGTGGGTTGAGCATGGGAATTCCGCCGCATATGTTGAAAAGCGCCAGAGCTCTAACTTTTTCTGGATTGTTAAGGGCAAACTCAAGAGCAATGGCAGACCCAATGCAATTGCCAACCAGAATTGGGTTTGGGCAATTCAATTTGTTCAATAATTCAGACAAGCCACTTACATAAGTATCCAGCGTTAACGGCTCATTCGGGCGGTGAGAACGTCCAAAGCCGGGCAGGTCCGGCGCAATGACCCGATGCGTGGATGAAAAATGCTCGAGTTGATGTGCCCAGTTCTGGAGCGTCCCACCGCCATTGTGTAGGAAAAGGATGGGGTGACCTGACCCGCTTTCAAAACAATTGCAAGTCTGTCCATGTATTTTATGAGTATTTTCGCTAGCCTTCAAAATTCACCGGTTCTTACAAGCCAAGTTTGCTGGGGTCCATCAGGTAAAGGTTGTAAAGCCCGGCGGCTATTCCGAGCAGGAACACGAAAGAAACTATGATCTTTTCAGATGTCTTTTCGGGCACGCCAACGAATTTTGGAAATAGAAAAAGGAAGATGCCCATTACGATCCCGATCGGACCTACAACCACATAGCGTAAGGAAAAGGTTCCATCGGCATAAAAGTCTGTCCATTGGGAATTTACGAGCCAATACGAAAGGGCGGCAATTGCAAGACCAAACAAACGAACAATCCACATAACGAACTCCTCTATAGTGAGATGTTTTTTCGGATTATACCTGCCAACAAAAAAGCCTCCTCGTAAAGAGAAGGCTCATTTTGTTGAGTCAGTTTAGGGTTATTGATGAAACGGGCTAGAACTCATCTTCTTCTTCAAGCCATTCATCGTCTTCTTCGCCATCGGCTTCTTCATCTTCCCATTCATCCAGCTCTTCTTCGTCTTCCCATTCATCTTCGGCAGCAGCGCCATCAGCGGGGGAATAGGTAACACAGCCTGTATCCGGGTCGAACTCAACGGCAGCAGCGCCGCACAACCCTTCATCCAGAAAAACACAATCAACATAGTGACACTTGATACGGGGCATTTTGAATCCTCCTAATTCTCATTTCGGAATAGTCGTACAACCGCAATAATAAAGATGATCGTCATGGCAACCTGCGAGGTGACACAGAATGGGCAGATCGCTTTTAGAAGTTCAAGCTCTACATATACAAGCCAAATTGTAAACAGGAAGCCCGTGAGCGACATGCCGAAGACCATCAGTGTGCCGTTCTTTCGAAAGAACTGGTTCTTGTTCTCGTAGAACAGCACGATCAAGATCGCAGCATATCCGGCGATGCCAAACACCGCCACTGGAATTCCGTTCACTTCCGAAAAGCGACTGGCGTTCACCGTGGAACAATCGCCAGAGCCCAAGCACATACCGTCATTCCCGGTGTACTTATAGATCGTCATATAAACTGACACCGCCAAACCGATAATCACAAGTACGATCATCGAGCGGTAAAGCCATTTATCCATGGTTCCTCACAACAGAATAGCGTCTACTTCTGAACCAGCAGGCACGCATTTTACACCAGCGGGGATGATTAGTAAAGCATCTGCCTGTACTAATGACAACAGATTGCCTGAGCCTTGATGTCCGGTCAAAAAAGCACTACGGATGCCATTTTTAACTTGGATTTTTGCCCTCAAATAACTTTCGCGACCATCCGATTCGATCTCTTCCTCGCATCGCAATCGGACCGTTTGCCTGCCTCCGTCCATTCTGCCATTCAGCCGCTCGAGCGTGGGACGAACGAAAACCTCGAACCCAACGAACGCCGAAACCGGGTTTCCTGGCAACCCAATGAACGGAATACCGCGATATTCACCAAATGCCAGCGGTTTACCAGGGCGCATGTTCACGCGCCAAAAGTCCATTTTTCCATTTGCATCAATCACTTCTTTGATGAAGTCGAATGCGCCAACACTAACGCCAGCAGACGAAAGGATCAAATCTGCTTTTTCGCTTGTGGCTTTATCAAGCAGCCCGGTTACAGATTCGCGTGTATCTTTTGCCACACCCAATCGAATTACCTCTGCGCCTGCGCTGACAATTGCTGCTGCTAAAGCATATGAATTCGAGTCACGGATCTTCCCCGGTTCGAGAGCTGCATCTACTTCCAACAATTCATCACCAGAAGAAAGCAACGCTACTCGCGCTTTTTTGTGTACATTGACATTGGCAAAACCGAGCGTTGCCAATAAACCCAGGTCTTGCGGTTTGAGCATGCGACCCTGGTTCAAGGCAATGTCACCTGAACGCATATCCATGCCACGTGTGCGGACGTTTTCACCAGGCGTCAGTTGTTTTGTGATGGTGACTTCTTTTGGGGCTGCCGTTCCTGCATGGCGGTGATTGAAATCGGTCTCTTCAACGGGAATTACACAATCTGCACCCGAGGGGAGATGTGCCCCGGTCATGATGCGCGCGGCTTGACCTGCTTTCAATGAAACTGTAGGCGCAGAACCGGCTGGGATATCAGCAACCACGCTCAAGGTTATGGAAGAGCCGGATGTGTCTTCGGATCGCATAGCAAAGCCATCCACAGCAGAATTGTCGAATGGCGGATAATCGCCATCTGCGAGAATGTCAATTGCCAAGATGCGATTGACCGCCTCGATCAGCGAAATGGTTTCAGTCGAAGTAGCTTTGAAGTGGGAAAGGATGCGCTCACGCGCTTCAGTAACAGTAAACATATTGAAGCGCCGCGATTATACCCCCATACAGCTTATCACCAAGCTCACGAGAAACGTGAATGATAACTTGGCGATTTTTGCGCTCATCGCATTAAAAAGTATTACCCTGGCTTGGTACGTACTGCTTCCATTACATTGGGTAAATTTTCAATGCGGGTGAGGATGCGGCTTAACTGGGTCAAATCTTTTACTTCGATAATTAATCTCAGGTCTGCAATACTGCGGTTGACGTTGACCGAGACGTTATTGATATTGATGTTTTCATCGGAAAGCAGATTTGAAATATCGCTCATCAAACCCTGACGGTCGTAAGCCTTGATCTTAACTGGAACCGGGAAGGTCTGCTCTACATGCCCCCAGCCGACTTTTAACAAACGTTCGCGATCTGGAGTGAGGAGAATATTCGGGCAATCTTGTCTGTGGATGGTGGCGCCGCGTCCGCGGGTGATGTAGCCAACGATCTGGTCGCCGGGCATGGGGTTACAGCATTTTGCCATCGAGGCCAGCATACCTTTCAAACCGACCACTTCAACAGCATCCGTTGGCTTTTTGATCTGTGCAGGCGCATTAGCTTCGAGGATGTCTTTGATCTCTTCATCTTCGGCAAATTGCTTGATCACTTTACTGATCGAAAGGTCGCCTGTGCCAAGCCCGATGAACATTTCATCAGGATTCTTGAAACCGAGTTCACGTGCCAGTTTTTCAAAATTTACTTCAGGAATGCCAAGTCTTTGCAACTCGCGTTCAAGAGTCGTGCGACCTGTGGCAAGGTTTTGTTCATCTTCCAGTTTCTTGAACCAGAGGCGGATCTTCGATTTTGCACGGGCAGTTTTTACCAAGCCCAGACTGTTATTCAACCAATCGCGGCTCGGACCTCCGCGTTTGGCGGTTAGGATCTCTACTTGATCGCCGGTCTTCAATTCCGTATCCAATGGAACAAGCTTGCCATTCACACGCGCACCACGGCAACGATGACCGATGTCGGTGTGAACAGTGTAGGCAAAGTCGATGGGGGTGGAGCCGGCTGGCAGGTCAATGGCGTCGCCGCGCGGGGTGAAGATGTAAACACGGTCTCGGAACACGTCGCTTTGCATCGACTCGACGAATTCAGTGGCGTCGTTCACGTCTCCGCGCCATTCCATCATTTTCCGCAAGTCCTTGATGCGATCTTCAAATTGCTTGTCGTGCTTGCCGCCTTCTTTATATCGCCAATGCGCAGCGATACCGTATTCGGCGTTCATGTGCATTTCTTGCGTGCGGATCTGGATCTCAAGCGGACGTTTGTCGTCATACATCACTGCTGTATGCAGAGATTGATAATGGTTATCTTTTGGCGCAGCAATGTAATCGTCGAACTCACCGGGGACAGGTCTCCATGTGGTATGGATGACACCCAAGGCTGCATAGCAAGAGGGCACATCTGGCAAGATCAGGCGTACTGCCCGCACATCGTACAACATGCCAAAAGATTTATCCTTCTTCTGCATCTTTTTAAAGATAGAATAAATATGCTTGGGGCGCCCGCTTACTTCGGCTTTGATATTGTTCTTTTCCAGAAGCCGGACCAGGTTGCTCTTGATCTCTTCCAATTGGCGTTCACGGTCTGGTCGCCGTTCTGCCAATGACTCAGCGATCTCTTTGTATTTATCCGGTTGAACATAACGGAAGCTTAGGTCTTCCAATTCCCACTTCAACTGCCAGATACCAAGTCGGTTTGCAAGCGGGGCGAAAATATCCAGAGTCTCTTGGGCAATGCGGCGGCGTTTATGCTCCGGCATATGTCCGAGGGTGCGCATATTATGTAAACGATCTGCCAGTTTGATGAGCACCACACGAACATCCTCGCCCATGGCAAGGAAGGTTTTGCGGAGCGTCTCTGGTACCATGTCTTGCTTGCGTCCCACAAGGCAGGTTGGATCGGAAATTCTTCCTGATCGTTTTCACCATTCTCGGCGTGCTGGTCACCGCGTGAGACGCGCGGCAAATGGCTTAGTTTAGTTACTCCATCAACAAGCAGTCGAACTACATCCCCGAATTCACGTCGAATGTCAGCCAACGAAACCTGCGTATCTTCGACTGTGTCATGCAACAAACCGGCTGCCACAACCTCTGCTGGTACTTTCAACTCTGTGAGGATCTGTGCTACGGCAATGCAGTGATTGATATATGGTTCACCCGAATGGCGCTTTTGTTCGCGATGCGCTTCTTCTGCGAAGGTGTATGCGCGCATCACCAGTTCCCGGTCTGCAACCGAATATGCCTCCGGGAGTTGCTCTATTAATTTTTCCATCGGAATTTCAACCACTATTGACTTCATCCTCTCAATTTTACTACGCCCAGCTTCTTATTTTTGGCGTTGTACCTGTTTTAGTTTCCAATTGTTATAAAAAACGAAAAAACACGGACCTTTTTGGAGTCCGTGTTCTGATTTGGAGAAATTGGAAGCTACAGGGTTTTCAACAGTGCCTGGCGGCTATTGCGCAAACGGTCAGCAATGATCTCGGCAATGCGTTTCATCACGGTGAATCCGTGTTCTGGATTTTGTTCCAACAAATCCATGAATGGTCCGGCAGGGATGATGAGGAGGTTGGAGTCTTCATCGCATTCTGCGCTGGATGTGTAGTGATTTGGTGCAACCACACCAGACCACCCAAAGCTTTGGTAGGGGGAAGAAACAAAGGAAACGGTCACACTTTCGGGTCGGGAGGTCAGTTTGACGCGCAAGGCGACACTTCCATGCAAAAGAAAGTGCAACTTATCTGCCTTTTCTCCTTCTCGGAAAATAAATTCACCCTTATTCGCAGTGACCTCATTGCTGATGGCGGCGATCTCTTTCAAAAGCGATTCTGGGAGTCCATTGAATAGACTGAATTGAGAGAGCGTTTCCGTGCTGATCATAATTGGTAGTCTCCAATCTTCGGGGGGATGGGTGAAATGGGGTCGATCAATTTCGGGCGCGGAATGAGGCGTTGCGTCCGTTATTTTAATTGGTCGCGGATGTTGTCACGCAGGTCTAGCGAGTTGCCAAGGACAAGTCCAAAAATGATAAGAAAGATCGTAATGAGAATGGCAACCCAAATGGCATAGGTTGAGACCCATATCATGGGCAGAATAAAGATGACGGCAATGCCGATAATGAGTGCATAAAATGGGGTTCGGATGACGTGGGGGAGGTCTTTCCATGCGCCAGTGAGCTTGAAGGGTTTGCGCATGCGTTTTGCTTTAGTGGTGATACCGCGTTGGATGTTGCGCTGTTTGACGAGCGGGTCGCGATCCGCGAGCTGCTTTTCACGAAGTCTTCTGAGCCGTTCCTGTTCCTGGTTCGACATATCAGTCTCCTTTGTGCTTATAATATTCTACAAGGAAATTATAAAAATGTCAGTCACGAATAATGTCACAAGATTATTGGATTCACGTAAGGTGAAGTACAGTGCCTTTGAATTGCCCGCTGAAAAATTAGGAGCTGTAGAAGCAGCTCAATTCTTGAATGTTCCTCAAGAACAGGTTTTCAAAACCATTGTAACCAAGCGCGAAAAAGGTAAACCTGTGCTGGCGGTAATTCCTGGCCCACAGGTGGTGGATTTGAAGTTACTGGCAAGTTTTCTCGGTGAAAAGAAAATGTATTTGCCAACCGAGCGCGAAGCCGAGCAGTTGACTGGTTTGCAAGCAGGCGGTATTTCGCCTTTAGCATTGATCAACAAGGGTTTTCAGGTAGTGATCGATTCAGTTGCCCAGAATTTTGAGATGATCTACATCTCAGGCGGGCAGCGCGGCTTGAATATCCAGTTGGGTGTGAAAGATCTGGCGGGTTTGGTGAATGCGAAGTTTGGAGAGGTGAGTAGAGAAGGATAAAAAGGGAAGAAGTAAACCTTCTTCCCTTTTTTATACCTATGCCTGAAATTCTGCAACCATCTCGCCATTGACCCACAAGGAATATTCCCCAGGGGGGTAACTTCCTAAAGGATAAGCGATTTCGAACGGTGCCAGCACTTGTATGCAGATCTCAGCCGGGTTGACGACCGAATACACTTCCACATTAACTTTGTTGTCTGCATCTGGTGGGCTGATGGCAATACGCAATTGATGGCATGGTGTGGGCAGTTCGCCTTTTAGTTGCAACATGAATTGAAGCGGATAACTTTCAAGGGTAGCCAAGCTTTTTGATTCAAGAAACACCTCGCCTTGTGTAAGAGCGCCATCGGCGGGGCTGGGACTATAGTTATCAACTTGCTGTCCGGCAGGTGTGTGGATGGTGTCATCACTACTAACGGGGGCGTCAGGTGAGGGGATAGGGGCAGCACATGCCGATAAAAGGAAAAGCGATAAAAAGATTGAAATTACCAAACGTCTCATTTGAATTCTCCTGCCTGGTTAACGCACAAATGGCTGAATTGGTTCCTAATACGAAACGAAATCGCCGACGGGCGCATCGTTGATCCATACGTAGTACCTGCCGGGTGAATAAGTGCCTAGCAGGATGCGCACTTCAAATTGCTGAAAGACATTATCGCATTGGATGTCTGGATTCACCAAACTATAGACCTCGATGAAAACATTGAAATTTTCGTCAGGTGGAGGAATCTCCACCCGCAATTCGTTACAAACGCTGGGCATGTAGCCGATCAGACCAAGAGCGGTCCGCGGCGGAGAATAGTCGTAGATCTCAGCCAGATCGACGGAAGTAATCGTCACTGTGGCGATCTGTTGTCCAATATCCTCCAGCTTCGGTTCGTATGGATTTTCATCTGGGGTGATGCGATAAGGTGGCAAGGCAGTAGGCGTGGGTTCAGGTGTAGGTGCAACCGTGCAACTGCTAAGAAGAAAAATCGTCAACAGCGAAAAAAATCGATTCATTATTCCAATGCCTTTTCCACCGCTGCAATGGCATGGATTCTAGTCGTAGGAAATAGCGGAGCCGAACTATCACCATCCTTGATGAGCAATTCGATCTCAGTGCAACCTAAAATGATTCCTTCTGCGCCTTTCGCCAGCAAATTACTCATGATGCGTTGGTATTCAGTCCGCGACGCATCCACTATCTTGCCAAGCACCAACTCTTCATAAATAACGCGATGGATGATATCGCGGTCCGTTTTTTCAGGGATAAGCACATCCAAACCAAAGTTATTGATCAGCCTGCCTTTGTAAAAATCATGTT
>JBEBCV010000279.1:0-8149 GCA_041157505.1 Chloroflexota bacterium
GATGGAAAAAACGAAGAAAGTTCCTGCAAGCGCAAGGTGTAGGAGTGATGGTTTCTCAAGTGCTGGAAGTAAAAAGTAAAAACCGCCAATTAAAAAGAATTGAGCTGCGACGATGGCAGCCTCATAGATGCGTCCTTCCACAAGTACGTAAGGCATGGGGTTGACCAACCCGGCGAAGGCAACGGCTGCAAGCACTGCCCAATTTGGGATATGGCTGAAATAGCGTTTTCGCAGATCGAGGATGGTGAGGTTGAGAAATAGCAATGTGCCTATGAGGAAAATGAGCACAAGTAAACGGTCACCGATATCGGGTTTGTAGAAAGGTTTTATGGCTGACAATAAAAGTGCGGGAGCAGGACCCCAATAGAGATAATACTTGCCGTCATAAAGAGTTGCATCCCAAAGTACGGGGATGCCTGTTCGATTCTCAGGTTCATATAGGGTTTCATCTTTGAATGCCAACAGGGCAGGGTCAGGCGGAACATCCAATTCGAGTTGCCCTTTGGCGAAGGCGTTGGCTTGCAGGTCGAAATAATTGGTTTCGCTGACGAGGGTTTTCATCAAGCCGGTGGTGACAAACCAGATGTAGATGAGAACAATGCCTGCATTCAAGGCGAGGAGGGCAATATATAACCGACCATCTGCCGAATGGATGAGTTTGCCAATGAAATTATCTTCGCGATAGAAAATGGAGACGAGTAACAAAACGATGCCGAAAAGCAGGATGGCAGAACGTCGAACGCCCCAGGTTGGGAAGCTTTCCAATCCGAATTGGTTGGCGAAAACCATCAAGAGAATGGTGATAGTTCCGAGCAACCCGCCTGTGATTTTTAGCCATTGGGTACGATTTTGCATGGAATGATTTTATCATTTTGAGACACATCTTTTTATTATCAACCTTTGCTATAATCCCATTCATGATATATCTTGATTATGCAGCGACCACACCCGTAGATGAGCGTGTGCTCGCTAAAATGATGCCGTTTTTCCGTGAGGCTTATGGAAATCCTTCGTCGATTCATCGGCTTGGGCAAAAGGCTGAAGCGGCAGTGGATGCGGCGCGGGAAAAGGTCGCTTTAGTGCTGGGATGCCGCCCAGACGAGGTCATTTTCACCTCCGGCGGCTCAGAAGCGGATAATCTTGCCTTACGCGGCGCAATGATGGCGAATAAAGGGACGACCAAGTGGTTACTCACTGCCAAGACCGAGCATCCTGCCGTGAGCAAGACGGCGGTGCAGCTAGAAAAGGAATATGACTTTCCGCTTGAATGGTTGGATGTGGACGAACATGGTGTTGTGACGGTTGAGTCGCTATCCAAGGCGATTTGCAATGACACAACGATGGCGTCAGTGATGTATGGCAATAATGAGATCGGCACCATTAACCCGATTGCAGACCTGGCGAAGGTTGCCAAGGCAAATAACATCCTTTTTCATACGGATGCTGTGCAAGCGGCAGCCTATCTCGATGTGAACGTGAATACGCTTGGCGTGGATTTGATGTCGCTGGGCGGGCATAAGTTCTACGGACCGAAAGGGGTGGGGGCGTTATACATCCGCAAAGAGACAAAATTGGTTTCACACCTGACGGGCGGAAGCCAAGAATCTGGACTGCGGGCAGGGACACATAACGTTCCGTATATTGTTGGGTTTGCTGAGGCGTTGTCTCTAGCAGCGGAAGAACGTGAAGCGCGGACGGCACATGTGAGACCAATGCGCGATCATATTATTGGCACGGTGCTCGAAATGATCTCCGATTCAAAGCTCACGGGGCACCCTCAACAGCGTTTACCCAACCACGCTTCTTTCGTATTCAAAGATGTAGATGGCAATTTGCTTTTGCAGTTATTAGACGCGGCAGGTTTTGCCTGCTCGTCTGGCTCCGCTTGCAAGACAGGAAATCCCGAACCCAGTGATGTGGTCATGGCTTTGGGACATTCTCATGAATGGGCATTGGGTTCACTGCGAGTCACTCTCGGTACAGGAACAACCCCTGAACATGTTGAATCATTCTTGAAGACCCTGCCTTCCTTGGTGGATAAGGCGAGAACGATTCACCAGAGATGAACGGAGATGAACACAGATATGATTATGGGACGAAAATCCAATTCGCCCGAATTGGATAAGATAACAGAACGGATTCTTGGCTGCGTTTTCAAAGTTAGCAATACTCTCGGTTCTGGTTTTTTGGAAAAAGTATACGAGAATGCATTACTTCATGAGCTTAGAAAAGATGGTCTTGTAGTGTTGCCCCAGTATTCCCTGTCTGTATATTATGATGGAGTGGTGGTTGGTAATTTTTATTTCGACCTTCTTGTAAACGAGCAAGTGATTATTGAATTGAAAGCAGTTTCAGAATTGAATGATGATCATCTGGCACAGGCATTTAATTACTTAAGAGCTTCTGGACTCCCTGCTTGTTTGCTTATTAATTTTGGGAAACCCAAAGTCCAATATCGTAGATTGTATCCATCACCCGCTTGGAACTTATCCAAGCCTCAATAGTTTTATCTTTGTTTATCCCTGTTTATCAAGGTTGCTTTTGAAAACCAAGATTATTACCCTCGAATCACACGACGACCTCATTTCTGTCCGCGATAAATTATCATGGGCGAAGACTCCGCGCATTTTGTTGGTGTGGCCCAAATATGAGAATGTCACCTTGCGCGTGTTGGACTTGAAAGTCCTTCAACGGCACGCGGATTCGCTTGGGGCACAATTGGGGCTTGTGACTCGACGTATGAACGTACGGCGTGATGCTGAGTCTCTGGGTATCCCGGTTTTCAAAACGACGACCCTAGCCCAAAAGGAGTCTTGGGGAGATTCTGCGCCGCGGGTGAAACGTACACCGAAAATGCCACGCAAGGGATTGCGCACGATGCGCGATGAAATCTACGTCAAAGAACCTGTGTGGCGTGCGTCGCTCTTGGGAAGGGTGGTCACATTCACAGCGGGAGTCATGGCTGTTTTGGTGCTGGCAGGCTTGTTCGTGCCAAGAGCCGAAGTGACATTAAATCCCGAAGCACAGGCTATTTCGGTCGTCATCCCGGTCAATGCAAGTGCATCGTTCGAGACTGTGTCATTGAGTGGAGAGATCCCTTCCCAGACGATCTCTGTTACAGCCAGTAATGAACAGACGGTTGATATCAAAAGCCGTGTCTCTATTCCGAAAGAGAAGGCTACAGGAATTGTTCAGTTCACGAATTTAGGTTCTGATGAGATCAGTATCCCAGAGGGGACGGTTGTGGCAACCAATACCTTGGTGCGTTTTGTGACATTGAATGAAACGCTTCTGCCCGCCGGTGTGGATGAAGTCGTTGAAGTGAAAGTGGAAGCATTTGCAGCAGGGGAGAGAGGAAACGTGGATGCTGGTGCGATCAGCATCATCGAAGGGACGCTCGGGCTTTCTGCCAAGGTTACGAATTTGGAAATGACCACTGGCGGCTCAGACTCTGAAGTGCTGGGTGCCACCGAAGATGACCGCGCTGCTTTGCGTGATTCTGTTCTGGCAGGCTTGAACGGAATTGCCGAAGCGCAGATCCGTTCGAAGATCGGTTTGCACGATTTCTTTATTGGAGATACTTTGGTATTGAAAGAAATTCTCAGCGAGGAATTTTCACCGCCCGATGGACAGGAAGGTTCAACGCTCACGTATTCAGTAGAGGCAGAATTTACTGGGCATTACATTTTGGAAGAAGACCTGAGAGCGCTCGCAACTTCGTCGGTGATGGCATCCATCCCGCAGGGATTTTCTCCTACTGGTGAAATGACACTCAACCCGCTTGAAGAACCATTTACCGATGCTTCGGGCATCACCCGTTTCCCGCTGCAGGCAACGCAGTCCACCCTACGGGATGTGAACATCATGCAAGTGTTCAATCTCATCCGTGGACGTAATACCCAAAAAGCAGCTGCCACAGTAAAAGAAGTTCTATCCCTGCAAAATGAACCGCAGATCAACATTACACCTTCATGGTGGCCGTGGATGCCATTGATCCCTTTCAATATTTCGGTGGAGGTAAAGTAGAGGATAGACCATAGACCGCAGATGATGGAAAAAATTCCACGGTCTGTCGTCCATTGTCCATTGTCGCGGAACGCCCATGAGAATCCTTGCAGTTGACCACGGTGAAAAGCGCATCGGTCTTGCTCTCAGCGACCCAACCGCCACCATTGCCAGCCCATTGAAAGTCATTCAACATGTCTCACGCGTCATCGATGCCGCTCAGGTTGCGGATATTGCGACGCAAAACGAGGTGAGTCTGATCGTCGTCGGGCAGTCATATGACGAAGAGGGCAATCCAAACCTGGCAGGGCGCAGAGCCGGTCGCTTTGCCGAGGAACTACGTAACCAAACGAACATCCCCATCGAAATGTGGGACGAATCACACAGCACGCAGATCGCCCGCGCTGCCCGCATCGAACTCGGTGTCTCCCGCAAAAAACGTGCCGGGCATCAAGATGAGTTCGCCGCTGTCGTCATCTTACAATCTTATCTGGAAGCCAAACGAAACTCATCATGAATGATACCCAACCTCAGCCCGCTGTTCGAAGGCGCAGAACGCGCTCGATGCGGCGTTATCAACTTTATTTCACCCTGGGCGCTATTGCCTTGCTCGCTTTTGCTTGTGTCTTTGTGTTCATTTATTATGTCCCTGCACGTGCCACACTTCTCTATGGTCCACCCGCCGGGCATCTTTCCATTTCAGATCGCATTGAATATTCAATGCGTCTGCTTACTTATGGCAGCGAACTATCCACCCCCCTTGATGTCAATGGTATTGAACAAACCTTTCGCGTAGAGCCGGGCGAATCTGTGGCATCCATTGCGAATCGACTCGAAGGTTTGGGCTTGATCTCCAATGCCGGAGCGTTCTTCGATTACGCCGTTTACACCGGCATCGATCTCACCATTCAATCGGGTGATTTCGCCCTCAGTCCGGCTCAATCGATCATGGACATTGCTCAATCGCTCCAAAAGTTCAATCCAACCGATGCGGTACTCACGATCTTGCCCGGTTGGCGAATGGAGGAGATCGCCGCCTCACTCCCGACTTCGGGCTTGTCCATTGACCCCGAAGCTTTTCTCAACGCCGCACAGACTCCGCCCCAAGTTCTCGCTTTTGCCGCTCCCACCACCATGGAAGGCTTTTTCTTCCCTGATACCTACACTCTTCCACGCACCACCACCATAGACCAATTGCTCGACGAGGTCGCCCGCAACTTCACTTCCAATCTAACGACCGACATCCAAAACGGATTTGCCGCGCAGAACTTGAGCGTTTATCAAGGGGTTATTCTCGCATCTATCGTGGAACGCGAAGCTATTCATAGCGAAGAAGCGCCGATCGTTGCTTCGGTGTATCTCAATCGCATTTCCATCGGCATGAAGTTGGATGCAGACCCCACCATCCAGTATGCGTTGGGCTATCAATTTGACACCGGTTCCTGGTGGAAGAGTCCGCTTGCGCTCACAGACTTGGAAGTCATCTCTCCGTATAACACTTATTTGAAAAATGGCTTACCGCCTACACCTATTTCCAACCCCAGCCTTGATTCGTTGATGGCGGTGGCATTCCCACAGTCTACGCCGTATTACTTCTTCCGTGCTACTTGTGATGGTTCGGGGTATCACGTCTTTGTTGCTACCTTTGAAGAACAACTTGCAAACGGATGTCCGTAGTGAATACCGAGGAATTGAAAAAACGGCTGGAAGAAGAAGCCTGCAGCCGCGCCTATTACGCCATTTGCGAACGCGATTCAGACGTGTTTTGCCTTGAAAATCAGAACGGAACCTGGCGCATCTTTTACACTGAGCGTGGAATGGACCAACCTCCACTCTTTGAAAGCCAAAGCGAATCTGAAGCCTGCGAATATTTCTTTACCTTTATGACCACAAAAATTCGGCATGATCATTTGGTGGGGTATTTCATTTCTCTCGAAAAAGCCGAAGCCTTGGCGGAAAAATTGGCACAGCATAACATCCATACGTTTCGAAATGACATTCCATACCACGGCTGGCACGACCCGCGTTTTCGGGTGTTCGTGATCGGCAAGGATGTGTTCAAAGCTCGCGAGATTCTGAGGGAGTTACCTGTCCGTGATGTTCAGGTATAGGAAAGAGTCTAAGTGTTTAGACGCCTATAAACGCAGAGGAACGCGGATTCTTAGAAGGTTACATACAAGAACGATCCCAAGCAGCGTTCATCTGCGTTCTAAAGGATTTTTCTGTAGTTAAATTTCCAAACGTTTTTTACTGCTGTTTATAATTCAAATAATATCCAACTCCCGTCATTCCAATACCAATAATGCTCAAGGTCAAACCCTGCCAAAGCACCGGGTTTAGCAATGCGCGGACCATCGCAGATGCGAGATCGCCGGTGAATTCCAACAGGAAGGCGGGGAGGTAGTCTGGCAGTTGGGAGGAGAGGATGCCTTCAAGGATGACGGCGAAAATGGGCGCGCCGAGCAAACCGATCACAAAACTGCTGAAACCAGTTACGGCAAATGGAATGCCCCACCATGTCAGCCAATCTTGCAGCGAGCGGACGATAACCAACGTCAGCATAAGTAAAAAGCCGATGGGTAGGATCAGGCTGAGGCGCATCAAGAAGCGCACATCCAGCAGGCGTTGGCGCGGGTCATCTTGCAAAGGTGCGGTGACGAGTGTCAACTGATCGGGGATGAGTGCCGAAGCAGCTTGCATCTGTCCCTGAATGACCGGGGTAAGCAACGGTAGAACCTCGGCTGGCGGGTTGCAAAGTTCGATCTGCCCGCCTGCAAAGACGTTGATGGTGATCTGCGCGATCTGGTCGAAGGTGCAGGCAGGTAATGTGTTGAGCAAAGAAAGCACAGCTTGCGTGCCAGTATCGCTTATCATGCTGGCTTTGACCGGAGTCAGGTTGACCTGCACAAGATCACTTTCCATGTTGAGATATGCAAATGTTGAGACAAGCACATCATCGCCAATGGGTTTCAACACTTCGGGCGGAAGCAGAACACGAATGAAACTTTCCCAAGCTTCAAGACTCATGCCCTGCATCACAGCAGGGAGTTGATTCGTGTCCGCACTCGTTGCAATGGATTGTGCCATGAGGTTTGGAATTTTGTTATAAAAATCTTCGCGCGCAAAGGCTTGTTGATAGGTTTCTGCGGTGAAGGCGCGGCGATCAAAATTAAAAAGCACGATCGCCATCACGGCAGTGATGACAAATGAGACGGTAAAAAATACTGCAAGCGGTTTTCTAAAGGTATCCATTTTTGTGTGTGACCGATAAGGTCTTTTCTTCTCTTTTTTGAAAATAGCAATCATTTAGATTATTGCTTAGTAGCAAGGAAGGGTCACCCTAATTTCAAAGGGGGACCCTCCTTGGGCAAGCAAGTTTTTTTATTTTACGAACGGGCTTACTCTACGCGGTCAAAATTTCAATGTAATCCTGTGTGACCGGTTCGGCATGACCCACTCCAAGAAGTTCAAGCAGTTCACGTACCAAATCTGCTTTAAGATCAGCATCTTTGCGGCTCCAAGTGCGGCTCTTTACTTCGAGGAAGGTTCCCATGGCGGGTTCTTTCACTTCATCAAGGTTGATGAAAAATTCCGTGTTCTTGTATTTGATATGCCAGCGCAGGCGATTCTTTTCCACCGAAATCTCTGTCTTTGGTTTAAAGTATTCACGATAGAAACGAAGGGATTGTGTGGCGGGTGCAAGGAAGCGACTGCGTGAGAGCAATACTTCTCCCATTTCATCTTCACGTTTCACACCAAGCAATGTAAGGCGCGAACGTACGTTGACGATCTCGCCCTTCTCATTGATGAGACTGTCTTCACGGTATCGCAAGCGTCCTTGATTGGGATCTTCGAACAGGAAATATTCATCGAACTGACGATAATGCTTGTAGGCGTTGATCTCGATCTCCGGTCGCTTCACATTCTGGATGATGAGACTGGGTTCTTCGACCTTGACCTTGACCTGTACCTCGAACGATTCTTCTTCCATCGAGCCGCCAAGCGCGATGAGCTTTGAAAGCACAGACTGTTCGCGTTCAGTTAGGAAGGCATCGATCTTGGTGGCAAGGTCGCGGGCTTGAGCGATCAATTCTTTTTCGTTCAGCGTGAGCAATTGATGGTCACGCATTAACCATTTTCCATT
>JBEBCV010000280.1:0-6436 GCA_041157505.1 Chloroflexota bacterium
CCGAATCCGGCTTCGGTGCCGATATCGGCATGGAAAAATTCTTCAACATCAAATGCCGTTACTCTGGCTTGGTCCCACAGGTGGTGGTGATGGTAGCAACCGTCCGCGCACTCAAGATGCATGGCGGCGGGCCCAAAGTGGTGGCAGGCAAACCCCTCGCCCCCGAATATGTTGACGAGAATCTCGAACTGCTTAAATCAGGTCTACCCAACCTTGAACGGCACATTCAGAACGCGCTCAAATTCGGCGTGAATGTGGTCGTAGCGGTCAACTCATTCGCCACGGATACCCCCGCTGAAGTGGAGATGATCCGCGAAGCCGCGCTTAAGATGGGTGCAATGGATGCAGTTGTCTCTACTCACTGGGCAGATGGCGGTAAAGGCGCAAAGGCATTGGCAGAAGCCGTTGTAAAAGCGTCCAAGAAATCCAGCAACTTCAAGTTCCTCTACCCACTGGAGAAATCCATTAAGGAAAAGATCGAGACTATAGCGACCGAAGTCTATCGTGCCGACGGTGTGGATTACACCCCCGAAGCCGAAGAACAGATCGCACGCTACACCCGCCTCGGGTTCGATAAACTTCCGATCTGTATGGCGAAAACCCATCTCTCCTTCACCACAGATGCCACCAAGAAAGGTGCGCCTACGGGCTCCCGCATTACCGTTCGTGAGATCCGCGCTAGTGTTGGTGCCGGGTTCCTTTATCCCATCCTCGGCGATATGCGCACCATGCCGGGTCTGCCCACTCGCCCATCCTTCTATGATGTGGACCTAGACTTAAAAACCGGTAAAGTAGTTGGTCTCTTCTAACTCAAATTGACCAACAAAAATGCAGGTCACGCCTCGTTGCGTGACCTGTTTTTTCAGTACCCATAGGCTATTAGAAAAAAACCCTTGATTGACTATAATTTTGGATTATGAACCCCGATTCCCTGACCTTATCTGAACAGAGAGACCTGATCAAAAGCAAGGAACTCAGCGCTTCTGACCTCGCCGCTGCTTGCTACCGTCAGATCGAGCGTCTCAACCCGACGCTTAATGCCTTCATTACGGTGATCCCTCAAAATGAGGTTGAAATTCCAGCGAATAGACATACCTCTTGGTTGCAGGGTCTCCCAATCGCGGTTAAGGATTTGTATAACACCAAGGGCATTCGCACTACGGGTGGTTCCAAATTCTTCGAAGATTATGTTCCAAGCGAAGATGCAGTGGTGGTGGATAAGATCAAGAAAGCAGGGGCACAGATCATTGGCAAGACCAATACCCATGAGATCGCACTTGGGGTAACCAATAACAATCCTCATTTTGGGGCGTGTAGAAATCCATGGGACATTTCCCGAATTCCAGGCGGTTCTTCTGGTGGCAGCGCCGTTGCCGTAGCAACAGATATGGCACTCGCCGCTCTCGGAACAGACACGGGTGGATCAATCCGCATTCCTGCTTCGTTATGCGGTGTCGTTGGGCTAAAACCCACCTATGGACGCATCAGTTTACGCGGTATCCTTCCACTTTCATGGAACTTGGACCATGCAGGTCCCATCACCAAACGTGTGGAAGATGCGGCTCTTATGCTGCAGGTAATGGGCGGATATGACCCTGAAGATCCAGCATCCTTTAAGACACTACCCGGCGATTTCTCCAGCCACATGCGTGACACAATTCGTGACCGCAAAGTGGCGTTTGCCATCGGTCATTTCGTGGAAGAAGTGACCAACCCCGAAATATTGGCAGCCATCCGTAAAGCGGCTGATGTCCTTGCTGACTTGGGTGCAATTGTTGAAGAAGTGAATACGGACTATCTTCACGAAGGCGCGCTTGCCAACGCTATCATGACCCAGGCAGATGGAGCCGCCTTCCACCGTGACAGGCTCAAGGAGCACCCCGATTGGTTTGGTGCAGATGTCCGGCAGCGATTGGAAACGGGGGCAAAATTCACTTCCACCGAGTATGCGCTTGCGAGGCGCACTCAGGCTGAGGTCCGGAGGCGATGCGATAACTTGTTCGAAGAGTTTGACGTCCTCATCCTCCCCACAACACCAATCACAGCCCCTATCCTCGAGGGGGAAAATGCTGTCGAGCGTGCTCGTCTATTGACCCGCCTTACAGCGCCATTCAATGTGACTGGTTTGCCTGCACTTTCCATTCCATGTGGGTTTACATCCGAAGGTCTGCCGATCGGGTTGCAGATCGTTTCGCGCGCATGGAACGAGTCTGGTGTGCTGCGAATCGGATACTCCTATCAGGAAGCCACGGATTGGCATAGGATGAGGCCATCCATCGCAACGGCTGCTTAATTTTTCTTCACCTGTTATCATCGGAATATGACATTGAAACGAGAATGGGTATTTTCGTGGGCAGCACTGCGTCTGCCTTTATTGGGATTGGTGTTGTATCTATTGCGATATCAACTCCTGGCATGGTTCGAGGGGATGATCGGCTTTATGGGGCGGATGGACTTTTTTGTTTTCACCATCAGCACCATCACAACTCGATTGCTCCTCTTTGTGTTTTTTGCCTCAGAGCTTGGAATATGGTTTTGGCTTACAGGAAAGCTAAAAGTCACTGTAGGCATAAAATATGTCATATCCCTTACAGGGACATTCCTTGGCATATATCTCGCCTTTACCTATCTTTTTCTTACACCTGACGCCTTCTTAAGAACAGCCATTATTACTGTCCTCATTGCATTGAATACCATTCCGTATGAATGGATCACAAAATGGCTTGGATCTGGCATATGGATAAGTCCAATATTCCTTGCAGGTATTGGTTTTGTTGAAGCTTTGTTTCCGCAAGCCTATATAGCATGGTTGATGAACCTCGGGCAGGCAAAAGACTCCCTCAAAAGATGGAGTTGGTTGAGTGGGGTACTTGTTGCATCATTCCTTTGGGTCTTTCTTTTGATCCCTCATGATAGCCAACGAGTGTTCACCTTGGCTGAACGCCTGCATGCCAATCCATCGGTCCAAAGATTCGCACCTGGACTATACAACTGGGTGGAATTGAATCCTGAACACGGATTGTTATATGCCGTTGGAAGAGGCACCAACTTCCTTCTCGCATTCGACGTAAATCATCTTGACCAACCCCCAAAACGATCTCGTGAGGATATAGGCAAGACCCAAAGTTTTGGTTTTAACCCAGTCCTGCAGGAAATCTACGTTTATAAAGCAGAAACGAGAGAACTGTTATATATGGATGCGCTGACCCTGGATGTATTGAGGTCTGTGCCTGTTCCCGAACTATCCCCCGGTGATGTATGGGTTAAGTGGGTTCAATCAAACGGCACTATTATTATTTCCTCTGAAGCAGACGCAGAAATCGGCACTCCGGTATATATTATCGATCAAGAAACTGAGAAGATAATAGCCACAATAGACTTCCCTGTCATTCCTACAGCATATCTGATAGTCCACCCAAACGAACCTTTGATGTATTTCAATTCATTTAAAGACAACTATTTTGCTGTCTGGAATATGGAAACTCAAAAAATCACAAGCCAAGTCGATATCACTCCTCGCACTGACCGTATGGTGTTTTTTGAAAAAGACAATGAAGTTTGGATCGCCTCTCCCCTTGATGGCTCGATACTACGCTACGACGCAGATACTCTGGAAAACAAAGGGGTCATCAAAACCCGCTTTGGCGTCCGCACTTTGACGATTGATACGCAAAGAAATTTACTACTCGTCGGAAATTTTATGAACAACCGATTGGACGTGATCGAGCTGAACACCAATCAACGCATCGCCAGTTTTTATTTGGGACCCTGGATCCGTACGATCGCATTAGACATGGAACAAGGGCTTGCGTATGTTTCTACTGTACGCGGCTTATTCAAAGTAAATTACGTACCACCTGTTGAATAACAAAATAATCAAAAACAGGAGCGGGATAATCCGCTCCTGTTCATTATGAAGTGTATTTTTGAATTATCCGAAGAAAGATTTCCACGTCTTCGGGAACCATCTCAACGATCTCAAACCCAACTTGAAATAGATTTGGTTGTATCGAATCCATCTTGCACCATTTGGTTCCCGCGATAAAAACGATGAATGGGACTGAAGCGCCAAGATCCGGCGTCATTTCGATCCGTAAATAATAATCTTTTCCCACTGGCAGCGGACCGACCGTTTCCAATCGCAAACCGGTCTTACTGACTTCCACCATGTGACCAAGAATCTCATTAGTGTCATCATTCAAGACACGCATATACATATTAAATTTCTTGCGCGGGACAGTACGTTTTTCAGGCATTAAGCTCTCCTTTGGGATGTAGGTATCCAAAGAATTTGCCAAATCTTATCATGTTGCTGTAACCAGGAACATATGTCTTTCGTAATAATTTGGCTAAACATCGAACAGATCGTACTTGCGCCTAAAGTCCTTCTCAACTGGCGGGTAGGCTCGCATAAAATCTTCACGTTCTCCGAAGACCTTGGTTATGAAGCCCATCAAACCGCGTCGCATCTGCATGCCACCTTGAGAAGCATGTTGAATACTTGCCTTGTGTTTGATCTCAGAGACGGATCGGGTATGCACACGCACATGCACCGGAAAATCAACCTCAGCGAGTTCCTTCAAATTGATGTCGCCATTGCGACCCCACTTGGTGGGGTCTTTGCCGATCAGGGGCATCAGGCGTGTCATTGCCTTCAAAAACCCGCGTGGAAAGACCTGAAAATATAATGCTGTTGGCTTGAATGCCTTACCAGCTTCCGGGTGGAAGTTTTCATCATCCGCATTGGCAAAAGCAAGCACGGTCGCTTTATGGATGTGAATATGGTCGGGATGTTTGTAACCACCAATCGGATCGAAGGTGATCACAATATCAGGCTTAATTTCTCGAATATGCTTCACCACCTTTCCTGCTACTTCTTCTATCGGGTGATTGATCTGCGCGTTCGGATGCTGATTAGCCTCCATACCGGGCATCCCAGAATCTCGATACCCAAGAAAGATGACTTCCTTTAATCCGAGTTCCTTCGCCGCTCTCATCAGCTCATCAGTGCGCATCTCGGCAGTATCTTTGTAACCTTCTAAAAACTCAGGGTCGGCAGAACCTGCTTCACCGCGTGTGGCGCATACATAATAGATTTCATATCCCCGCTGCTTATACAATGCCAGCGTGCCACCCAAACCAAATGACTCATCATCGGGGTGAGCCAGCACTGCTAAAATTTTCTTCGTCATAATCACCTCTGTGTTGGAACTTTATTGTCAAAAGTACGTCTATTCATGGACGTTTAAAGCGACCACAAGTTTACCCCGGCTTGCCGGAATGTGATAAAATTTTTGCAACGAAAGGATACCCAGCGAATGACAGACAGCAAGTAGTTAAACCATTTTTTCAGGGCACTTCCCTATTGGCGTTTAATACTGCCGAGGCATGCCCTCGGTTTTCTTTTTAACTACGGAGTTCGTTCATATGCTTAGTATCCATAATCTTTCAAAATATTTCGGTATCCAACCCGTTCTCAAAAACATCAATTTCAACATCAGCACAGGTGAGCGCATCGGTCTGATCGGCGCCAACGGTTCCGGCAAGACTACGCTCATGCGCATCTTAGCCGGGTTCGAACATCCTGATTCAGGGGATGTCGCTTCGACGCGCCCAAATCTACGCATTGGCTACCTCGCCCAAGGAATGGAATTCTCGCCCGAACAAACGCTTCACTCCGCGCTTGGGCTTGACTCAGATTCCCAAACCAACCCCGCGCTGGAAGTGGAGTCACTTGCTTTGGCATTATCGCAGAATCCGGACGATGCCGTGCTTCAAGCACAATATGATTCAGCGTTGCACAAACTTTCAGGAGACAGCATCCAGCCATCGGTGGTGTTGGAGCCGTTGGGCTTGTCCCACTTCCCCTCAGATACGCCCATTGCCCACCTCTCTGGCGGACAAAAGACTCGCCTGATGCTTGCGAAAGTCCTGCTCGAAGACCCGCATCTTTTGCTCTTAGATGAACCTACCAACCATCTCGACATTGAAATGCTCGAATGGCTGGAAGACTGGCTCAACAAATTCAAAGGCGCGGTGTTGATCGTCTCGCATGACCGCACATTTCTCGATAACACTGTCACGTCCATCCTTGAGTTGGATTCAACCTCACATACCATCAAGACCTACGATGGCAACTACAGCAACTATCTCGAACAGAAATTGCTCGAATATGATAAGCAAGCACAAGCCTACCAAGACCAGCAGGATGAACTCACTCAACTGCGCCGTGCAGCAAAGCATCTCCGCAGTTTGACGATCATGCGCAAAGGCGGCAAAGCGGATGGTGGCGACAAATTCGCGAAAGGCTTCTTCGGCAATCGCGCCACAAAAAATGTGGCGGGCAAAGCAAAGAATATCGAAGCACGCATCGACCATATTCTCACGGAGGAGAAACTCGAAAAGCCGCGCGGTTCATGGAAGCTCAAATTGGACT
>JBEBCV010000281.1:0-8262 GCA_041157505.1 Chloroflexota bacterium
TGGGGCTTTATGCATGAAGCGGGTCCGTTCGAGATCTGGGACATGCTTGGTGTGAAAGAAACCGTCAAGCGCATGAAGGCGGAAGGTTACCCCGCTGCCAAGTGGGTGGACGAGATGTTGAAGAATGGTTGCGAGACCTTCTATCAATACAAAGGCACGAATAAGATCGGCGCGTATGACGTTGCCAAGGGCAAGTATGTGAAGTTCAAGCAGCCCGAAGGATTTGTGTTCCTGAAGGATTTGCGCGGCACGAAGAAAGAAGTGAGCAAGAACGCGGGCGCGACCTTGTTTGACATTGGCGACGGCGTCGGCTTGGTGGAATTCCACACCAAGATGAACGCGCTCGATGATGATATTTTTGCGATTACCTCTGAAGCGCTGGATAAACTCGAAACCGATTTCGACGGTTTGGTCGTTGGCAGTGAAGCGGATAATTTCAGCGCAGGTGCGAATTTGTTCATGGTGGTGGTTGCTGCGCAGCAAGGCATGTGGGATCAACTCGATGATGCCATCAAACGCTTGCAAAAAATGAACATGCGCATGCGTTACTCGCCCAAGCCTGTGGTCGTCGCTCCTGCTGGGCTGGCACTCGGCGGCGGATGCGAAGTGACCATGCATGCCTCGCGTGTAGTGGCGGCTTCTGAAACCTATATTGGTTTGGTGGAACTCGGTGCGGGCGTCATCCCTGCGGGTGCGGGTACAAAAGAATACATGCGCCGCATCATTAATCCTGTGATGAAGGTTCCAGATGCCGAGCCTTTCCCATTCATTCAAAAAGCTTTTCTGCAAATTGGTCAGGCGAAAGTAGCGACCTCTGCAGAAGAAGCACGCGGTATGGGCATTCTCGGTCCGCAAGACCGCGTAGTGACCAATCGTGACCATCTGCTCACAGAAGCGAAAAAGGAAGTGCTGCACATGGTCAATGCGGGTTATAGACCGCCGACACCTGAACTCATCTATGCTGCTGGGCGTGATATGTTCGGCGCAATGAAGATCGGCGCCTGGGCGTTCAAAGAAGGTCACTACATCACTGAATATGATTCGCACATTGCTACCAAACTGGCGCACATCATCGCTGGCGGCGACATTACCAAGCCGAGTTGGGTGAGCGAACAATACATCCTCGACCTTGAGCGTGAAGCCTTCCTGTCACTGTGCGGTGAAGAGAAGACACAGGCGAGAATGTGGAGCATTTTGCAGACGGGAAAGCCGCTTAGGAATTAGGAGATTACCTATGACAACAAAAGAAGCTGTTATCGTTAGCGCAGTTCGCACGCCTGTTGGCAAAGCCAAGCGTGGTGGCATGGCGACGGTTCGTCCCGATGAGATGGGTGCTGCGGTGATCAAAGAGTTGCTCAATCGTACGCCTAACCTTGACCCTGCCCAGATCGAAGATGTGGTCTTCGGTTGTGCCTTCCCCGAAGGCGAACAGGGCATGAACGTGGCGCGTACCATTTCCATTCGCGCAGGTCTGCCTGATACTGTCCCTGCGGAAACCATTAATCGCTACTGCTCGTCTGGTGTACAGTCTATCGCTCATATTGCTCATGCTATCAAAGCAGGCGATATTGAAATTGGCATCGGTGCGGGCGTCGAGTCCATGTCGATGGTGCCGATGATGGGGTATAAGTTTTCGCCCAACCCTCAGTTTGCGATGGAGTTGCCGCACTATTACACCAACATGGGTCTCACCGCCGAAAACGTCTCGCTCAAATATGGCATCACCCGTGAGGCACAAGATGAATTCGCATTGAAGAGCAATCAGAAAGCTGCACGTGCTGTGGAATCTGGACTCTTCGATCCTGAACTCATTCCGCTCGACGTGGAAATCAACGAGTATGTGGATGGCAAAGTCGTCAAAAAAAATTTCACTGTCAAACGTGATGAAGGTCCACGCGGCGACTCGACTTTCGAAGGTCTCGCCAAACTCAAACCTGCTTTCAAGGAAGGCGGTTTTGTCACCGCTGGAAATTCCTCTCAAATGTCGGATGGCGCTTCGGCAGTCATGGTCATGTCCGCGGATAAGGCTGCTGAGTTGGGACTCAAACCATTGGCGCGCTTCGTTGCCTTCGCCGTGGGCGGAGTTGCCCCCGAGTTGATGGGGATCGGTCCCGTGGCTGCAATCCCCAAAGTCTTGAAGACGGCGGGACTGTCCCTCAATGATATTGACCTCTTTGAACTGAACGAAGCCTTCGCAGCTCAGTCCCTCGCCGTGATGCAGACCCTCGAAATGGATCCAGACAAGGTCAATGTCAACGGCGGCGCAATCGCGCTTGGACATCCACTCGGCTGCACCGGCTCGAAGCTCACCACTCAACTCATTTACGAAATGGGACGCCGCAAGTCCAAGTATGGTATGGTCACCATGTGCATTGGCGGCGGTATGGGGGCTGCGGCGGTGTTTGAGAATTTGCAATAATATATCGTAAGGGCGAGGTCACTTCGCCCCTGCATAACCAAAAATAAAAAAGGAAACCCAACAATGGCTCTCACGATCGAAACCCTCATGTCCAAAATGCCCGGTGCATTCATCCCCGAAAAAGCAGCAGGGCTGGACGCCACCATCCAATTCAAGTTCACAGGAGATGAACCCGGCGAATGGTACGCCACCATCAAAGACGGCAAATGCGAAGTTGCCAAGGGTGAACACGCTTCCCCGAAGATGACCCTCACCGCTGACTCCAGTGATTACGTCAAGATATTCACTGGCGAGATCGACGGTATGCAAGCCTTTATGCAGGGTAAACTCAAATTAGCAGGTGACTTGAATCTGGCAATGAAATTAACCCAGATGTTCAAGATCAATTAAATAGATAATATTCATCGTAAAATATGCTCAATCGATATGATTGGGCATATTTTTTTATGTGAGGTTGTTTATGCAAAACTTGAATGTAATATTGTTGATTTGTTCGGCGGTAGCGATGTTGGTTGTATTAATTGCCGTCCTTTTTGGAGGGTTGGCATCCAAGTTCTTTGCTAAGAATATATTGAATAAAAGAGATAATGATATTTACTTAGCGCAGGAGACCCGTCAAAAATACCATCAAGCTATTCGTGATACTGGCAGGGTAGTTGCTCAAGCAGTTGTGCTCACTGCCCGTGTGCTTAATGTTCAAAATAGTGGACGTCGTGATGCTCCTCATTATCACACTTTGGAATATGAGGTTGAAGTTTTTCCTGATCAAAAGTCAGCATTTCGTACAAAAATCACGGATGAATTTTTTGGACAAAATTACCAAATTATTGGAAATGAAATGGTTTCACAACACGGGCAGAAATTTTGGGTTGTTTTTTACCCAGAAGATACTACAAAGATAAAAATTGATCATTTTGGCGAGGTTGATAATGAAGCAAGGCTTAATTTTCGGCGAATTGAGTTTAATAAGTTGATGGCTGCGAATGAAGAACTTAAGAAATATGGAGAACAATCTGAGGCTATTATTACGCGTGTGGATGACTTGGATTTGCCTTATCCGAAGAGAAATTCACGTGCCATGCACCTCAGCTTTGAAGTTACATCTGTAGCTGGTGATAAATTTCAAGCTGAAGGTGATTCGTTGATGGTTGAAACTTCACTTAAGAAATATTCTGTGGGACAAACAGTGTTTGTGCGTTTTGATCCCCAAAATCCCAAGCGAGCTGTTTTGGATACAGAGAGAAATAAAGCCCTCTAAATATTGAAGATCAGTTCAATCAATATTCCGGAAGAGTTTGGCTTTTTGTTGTAGAAATTGTGCAAACTATTACATGATTGAATTTGACTAGAATTTATTCCGTATATTTATGATTGAGTAAACGGATATTTTTTATGAGGTTACCTATGCAAGATTTTGATTGGATTACGCTTATTTGTAACATTTCCCCATTCTTCATTTTTGCGGTTATGAGTTTACCGATCATAATTTTTATGGTCATGATAGGGAGAACAAAGAACGAAGAAATTCGAAAAGAGAGGGAGAAAAAAGAAAAGTATAAACAATCCATACGTGACAACGGCGGGGTGTTGGCTCCAGCGTCCATTGTTGGCGCGAGAGTGTTGAGTTCATCAGGTAGAGGCAGGCATGGGACCAATACACCCTCATTCGTCATAGAATTTGAAGCGGAAGTTAATCCTTCAACTGGCTTGCCATTTAGAACCAAATTTCGCGACGAGTTATTCCTAGATGGCTACAGAATTGAAGATCAAGAAATGATCAGTGAATACGGAAAGAAAATATGGGTAATATATGATCCAAAAGATGCCTCCCAAGCGTTTTTGGATCATTATGATGAAGACCATGAGAAGATTATGAGAAGCCGCCAATAAAAAGCCAAGTTGATAGTTAGCTTGAGTCTGGCGATGAAACTGACCCTAATGTTCAAGATCAAGTAAGGAACGTAGCACTCGGAGGTTTCAAATCTTCCGAGTTTTTTATAGGGTTTGGTAGAATTGCAGTAATCTTTTCTTAGGAGAACCAGTCGTGGACTTTAGTTGGATTTTCACCCCAGAGACGCTGATCGCCTTCCTTACCCTTGTTGTGCTAGAGTTGGTATTGGGCGTAGATAACGTCATCTTTATTTCGATCCTTGCAGGGAAACTCCCCAAACAGGATCAACAACGCGCCCGAACGACGGGTATTGCGTTGGCGGTTATTACCCGTATTTTGTTATTACTATCCCTCTCATGGATCATCAGCCTTGAAGAGCCATTCTTCTATTTACCCTGGTTTGGCGGCGAAGAATTGGGAATTTCAGGTCGCGACCTGATCCTTTTGGCAGGTGGCCTCTTTTTGCTAGGTAAAAGCACATATGAAATTCATGAAAAACTTGAAGGACACTCCGGGCAAAAATCTGCTGCGGTGGCTTCCACTTTTACCAGCGTCATTATTCAGATCATGTTGTTGGATATTGTCTTCTCATTAGACTCGGTCATTACAGCTGTTGGTATGGTGGATCATATTGAGATCATGATCATTGCAGTTGTGGTTTCTGCCACGGTGATGATCTTCACTGCCGGTCCTATTGGCGAATTTGTTGAAAACCATCCTACTATTAAAATTCTTGCCCTTAGTTTCCTGCTGTTGATCGGTTTCACCCTTGTGGTCGAAGGCTTGCACCAGCATATTCCAAAGGGTTATATTTACTTTGCGATGGGCTTCTCAGTAATGGTCGAAATGATCAACCTTCGTATTCGTGGTAAATCGGAACCTGTGGCTCTGCACTCAGCGTACACTCCAGAAGTTGCGGCAGTTTCTGCTGCTGCCGCTGCTGCCCCTGCTCCGGCAAAAGCTAAGAAGCCAGTCAAAAAAACAAAATCAACCAGTAAAAAGAAATAAAACAAAAAGCGGACTTTCACAAGTCCGCTTTTTATATTTTTTGAGCGCCCATAATACTAGGCGTGGTGATGATCCCTTTGGTCTTAATACCACGCTCTTCAAATACAGATTGGATTTTCAATTTTGCTTGTTCTGCCTGATGAGTTTGCGTAAATAAAATTATGGATGGTCCCGCTCCTGAAAGGGCGGCAGCTCCAAAGGTTTTTGCGCATTTGTAAGCTGCCAATCCTCCAGATATGTGGCGTAAACGGTAAGGTTGGTGGATCCGGTCTTCCATTACTTTTTGTAACAGGTTAAGGTCGTTATTTCGTAATGCATCCACCACCAGAGCTGTCCGTCCAATATTGTGAATGGCATCTGCCCGTGAAACAGACTTCGGCAACACAGCCCGAGCTGTTTTTGTAAGCCACTCTACCTCTGGCTTAACGACCACAACAGTCAATGGAGAAATTTCGTATCGCCTGGTGATGATCTCATCTTGTTTCATGACTGAAACCACCAGTCCGCCAAGGAGGGCAGGAGCAACATTATCAGGATGCCCTTCCATCTCGGTGGCAAGTTTAAGCAATTCTTCTGAGCGCAGAGGTTTGCCAAGAGTTTCGTTAGCGCCAAAAAGCCCCGCAACGATTGCCGCAGCACTCGAACCGAGTCCGCTGCTCATGGGAATTTCGTTCCGTGCAGCAATGCGAACACCATGCATTTTCCTGCCGCAAAATTCATGCAAGCGCGCATACGCTTTTGTCAGCAGATTACGATTTCCTTTGTTTAACTTTTCGGCACCTTCACCGCTTGCGCGATACTTCAACTGCTCTGCTGGCTCGAATGCGATCTCGTTCCAAACATCCAAAGCCAATCCCAAACAATCAAAGCCTGGTCCAAGATTTGCAGAGGTCGCCGGGACTCGGATCTTTATCATGCGGCACATTATATAATACCTGCGTTACAAATGTGAAAAAAAGCGCCGTTTGTAACTGGGATGGGTATAATCGCCTCACTACATAACTCGGAGTTGATATGACCTACCAGGGCCTGATCCATCGCTACAGACAGTATCTTGACTTACCTGCCCATACCCAGACCATTTCCTTGCTTGAAGGGAACACTCCTCTTATTCCGATGCCAAGGCTTGGCAGAGAATTTGGTTGTGAATTGTTCATCAAATTCGAGGGCTTGAACCCGACTGGCTCTTTCAAAGACCGAGGGATGACGGCTGCCATCAGTGAAGCTGTAGGGCGTGGCGCGAAAACCGTTATCTGTGCCTCGACGGGCAATACAGCGGCATCAGCAGCCGCTTATGCTGCACGCGCTGGGCTGCGTTCCATTGTGCTAATTCCTGAAGGGAAGGTCGCCGTAGGTAAATTGGCGGGTGCCATCGCCTATGGAGCGGAGGTTATCCAAATCCAAGGTTCCTTTGACGATGCGCTTTCATTGGTGGTCGAGATCACGCAAAAAACACCAATTGCTTTGGTGAATTCCATTAATCCATATCGCATTGAAGGACAAAAGACTTCTCCCTTTGAGATCTGTGATGTTCTTGGATCCGCACCAGACTGGCTATGTTTGCCAGTAGGGAATGCAGGCAACATCACATCGTATTGGGCAGGCTTTAAACAATACGGAAAAGGACTTCCACGTGTGCTGGGGGTTCAAGCGGAAGGGGCGGCTCCGCTTGTGTTGGGTCACCCCGTAGAAAAGCCAGAGACCATTGCTACAGCCATTCGTATAGGCAAGCCAGCGCGAGCGGAACAGGCATTGGAAGCCGCACAAGAATCAAAGGGTCGCATTATTGCAGTATCCGACGCTCAAATTCTGGACGCTCAGAGAATTCTTGCTTCAGAAGGGGTGTGGGTAGAGCCGGCATCAGCGGCGGGGCTGGCGGGCTTGATCGCTGAGGCAGGTATCGGCAAGTTTGATGCGAAGGGGAAGCGAGTCGTGGTGGTATGCACAGGTCACGGCATGAAAGATCCATCCATCATAACTGAGTCATTTAGTCCGCCTCAGGTCATTCCAGCCAATTACCAGGCTTTGATCGAGTTGGTGGGTTAATATCTTTGTTAAAGTAATTTTTCCGAGTAAAATATGACCGTAATGTCAAATCAACCACTCGTCATCGAAAACCTCACGTTCAAATATAAGACCCGTCCTGAATTGGCTTTGGAGAATATCTCGCTTGAGCTGAAGCAGGGCGAGTTGTTATTAATTGCAGGCTCCAGCGGTTGTGGGAAGACCACCCTTGCGCGTTGTATCAACGGTTTGATTCCCCGAAGTTATCGCGGCGAGCGAAGCGGCAAAGTGTTATTGCATGGCAAAGAAGTTGCAGATTTACAGATCCCTGAGATGGCTCAGGTCGTTGGAACGTTGTTGCAAGACCCGGAACGTCAGATCGTTGCAAGCAACGTGTTTAACGAGGTTTCTTTTGGACCAGAAAATTTAGGCTTGCCGCGTCATGAGATCATGACCCGTGTCGATCAGGCGTTGAAACGCCTTAAGCTCGAATATTTACGCGAACGTGAGACGTTCAACTTATCCGGTGGGGAAAAGCAGAAAGTGGCGCTCGCTGGCGTGTTGACGATGAACCCCTCCATCCTTTTGTTGGATGAACCCCTCGCCTCACTCGACCCGGCATCTGCTCATGAAGCCCTTGAAGTTTTCCGCAGTTTGGCAGATGAAGGCAAAACGGTCATCTTGGTGGAACATCGTGTAGAAGATGCAATTGCGGTGAAACCAGATCGCTTGCTCTATATGGAAGAGGGCAAGATCAAGTATCTGGGTCCGATAAAGAATCTGCCGAATGAGATCGACCACACAAAAGTAAAACTGCCCGCTCCATGGGTCGTACAGAGAGTCAAGGCGTTGAATATTGCTACAACTCCGCCTCCCCAGCCCAAGGTTGAAGAGAGAGGCGAACCTTTAGTCGTCTTTGAAGATGTGGATTTCCGTTACG
>JBEBCV010000282.1:0-15369 GCA_041157505.1 Chloroflexota bacterium
ATGACGTTTTCAAGTTCTTCTGCAGTAAAGTTCGCAAAATGGTCTTCAGATTGCACCTGGATCATCCGGCTATTATCTGCATTGCCAACCGAGATAACGGGTCCATTTGCACTACCCTTCAACGAAGCATCATACGTGGAAAGGTCGAGACCTTCAGGGGCAGCATCCCCTTCAATGTGGCATCCCGTGCACTTGAGCGTGAACAATACTCCAATATAGTTCGCATACGTTGGATCCCCTGTCAGTACGGGAACTTCAAGTTCGGGTTCTGGAGGAGGAAGTTGATTCTTGATGATCTCGCGTAAGGCAGGCGCATCAAAACCGGCATATGTAAACACATTGCCATGGCAAGCACTGTTTGAACAGAAGGATGTATTACTCACGCCACCAGGATCCTTTGTGGAGTGGCAGTTCGAACAGGAAGGACCGATCGCCTGGTTGTGCATCGTGATCCAATTTGGATTGAAGTGGGTTTCAGGTTCGGGTCCGTTACTGATCTCGATGTTGGTGACAAAGTCATCCTCTTCTGCAACCACTGGAATGGCATGACAGACATTACACTCCAGCCGGACGGCTTCTTGATTTTCGTTCAAGTGCTTGCCATCGTGACAGCGGAAACAACCCGGCGCTTCTATATGACCAAGGTTATTGGGGTAGGTGGTCCAATCGATCTTCTGGTCATGGAAGACAGTGCGATCATAGATCGCCTGGATCTCAGCAACAGCCGCTTTGACCTTTTCGCCATTCTGGCTGTAATAATCGAACAAGTTTCGTTTGTAATCTTCCTCAATGTCAGCAATGGCTTTCATCGCCTCATCACGCGAGGCATATTGAACAGAAAGAACATTAACTGCCTTGACATGGATCAGGGGAATAGAAGAATCAATCAATCCTTCTGCCATTGAAGCATCCACCGAAGTGACCGGGGATTGGAAGTCATGTGTCACGCGGTTATGACAGGTTACACAATCCATTTGTTTTAGCTGGCTTTCATCGATCGTGGATGGGTCAAAGCCGGATTCAACATCTGTGTATTCAGTGAATGTGCCATCTTCGTTGTACACGCGGACATACGGAATGGTCTGGCTCAGTTCATCATCCGAATAATATAGAACCTTACTGCTGATGTGCCAATGGATACCGCGCGCATTGCCCTCACGGGCATCCCCGCCGCCAGTTTTCATAATTAGGTAGACACTAGAAGTAGTGTTCTCACGGTCATCCGCAAAATGGGTGATCTTACGCAGGCTGTCATCGGAAAATGTTTCAGGACGATGGCATTTTTCACAAGTATCCAGTGAAGGGCGCAAAGCCTTGGCGCGGATCGGATATTCATAGAGTTTGAAAACTTCGTAATAAGTTTCCTTGATGCCCTGTGTCTTGCGCATTGCCTGGTCCCAGAAGGAGGCACGTCCAATATGGCATTCCTCGCAAGTGACATTGGAGTGCGGCGATTCTTTGTAAACTGTATCTTGAGGGGGCATGGTGTGACAGGCAGTGCCACAGAATTCGGGGGAATTGGTGTACTCCCAGGTATGTATCCCGCCAAATACAGAAACCATTGCGAATACGATGATCGCAATGTAGGGAAGCAGCAAAATCCAAAGTTTTGAATCTGGAGCAGGGAAGAAAAACTTCCTTATTCTTTCTCGCAGTTTCATGGTGCCCTCCGATGGTGATATAAATTAAACAAAAAAGCCGGATATAGTGGAAACTAAGCCACACATACCCGGCTCTTCGTAATCAGGGTGTTGTATTGCTTTCTGGTGTTGCGCTTTCGGTAACAGGGGGAATGGTCGTCAATGCGGTTTCTTCAGCATTGATGAACCCGTAGATTCCGCCAAGCATGGTGATCGTTAGAACAGCAGCAATGGGGTAATAGATCATCTGGCGTTTGCGAATGGTTGCGGCGTCGGGACGGCGATCAGCGATCCCAGCTTTGATATCCGCCAGTTCAAGTGGATGCTCGTGGAGCATATCCTCTTCAGTCATCTTGCCGTTGAACATGGCTTTATTGAAGCGTTTGATGTGGACGCCATACATGTGCCAGATAATGATAGCCAGTACTGCCAGCACAGCTTCGCCACCATGTGCAGCCTTTGCAGCAGGCACAAGTTCACCAGGCAGGTATTGGGTGGCAGTGATCGGATTCCACATCAGGAAACCGGTAGCTCCCATCACAGCTGCCCCCCAGACAAAAGCCCAATATTCCATTTTTTCTTCGAACGTGTAGCGACCCATCTGCGGGTAGGATTTGGCAAAGCCGAGGTTATAGAGCAATGCTTGAATACCGTCTTTGGCATCTTGCAAGGTAGGTAACATGGACATCTGGTCGCGTAGAACGAATACGCTATAGCCCATCACCAAGATATGCCAGGCCGTGCCAAACATCATAACAATGGCGGAAACATGGTGGATGGTACGCAAGGTTTCAATGCCGCCAAGTATGCCAAGGATGGCTTTGGAAAGCCCCGCATCGGGGAAGCGCTGCGGCAGACCTGTCATTCCGAGCAAAGTAAAGGAGAGCATCATTACCCAGTGCTCGATGCGGCGCGCAAGCGGAAAACGCATGTAGGCGTTGGTTACTGTATTCATTAGTGTTTGACTCCTTTCATGCGATTCACAATACGTCGATAAATATCGGTCAGCACAAAGAAGATCATTCCGCCAAGCACGGCAGGAATGAAGAATTTATAGAAGAGGTTGACGTAATACACGATCGGATAATTTTCCGGGCTGGGTTCATAATGGCTCATCCAGGCGGCGGGGAAGTTGGCAGTGGCATCGGGATGGCAGCGCTGACATTTGACGAGCAGGTTTTCCTGCATGGCAATACCAGTATCAGGATCATCTACTCTCGAAATATCGTGCAAGCCGTGGCAGTCGGTGCAGACTGGCTTATTTGTCGGCTGTCCTGGGAATTCTTCTTCAAAGAGTTTTACGGTCGTGCCGTGAAAATCGGAAACGTAGGAATTAAGCACATTTGTGGAGATACCATATTTCGACATAATCGATGCGTCGGTATGGCATTTTGCGCACAAGAATGGAGTGCTGTTGCGGAAGGTTACTGTGGTGGGTGATTGAATATTATGAACGCCGTGACAATCGATACAGGTGGGAACATCCGTATTGCCTTCCTCAGTGAGCGCTTTGCCGTGAACACTGGTCTTGTATGTCTCAAAGACCTCAGTGTGGCACTGGGCACATGTTGCGGGAATCTCAAGGCGGGCAGAGTTGGTAAGTTCGCCGCTTGCTTTTCCGGTCAGGCGGGATTGCGTATGCGGGTTGTGACAGTCCATACAGACGGCAGCATTTTTGTTGCCATTATCAAATGCGATCTGATGCACGCTGTCGTGAGTCTGATTGTATTGTTCTTCGTGACATTCTCCACAGGTTTCAAGGAAACTAAGAGTAAAGTCGCGAGTATTTTTAGCTTTTACTTCAGGGTGTGGATAGTCGCTGATCTCTTGGTGGCAATCTACACAGAGCATTCCTTCTTGTGCATGAACGGATAATTCAAACTCTGTAGGGTTTATGGTAACAGACAGGGATTCATTACCAAAGGATTTATCGATCCCATCTTCCTGATGGCAGGCAAGACAAAAATCGTTATTGGGTTTGTCTTCTTGGAGGGCAGGGTGGTAGCTGGGTGCTGCCTGAGCAGTTGAAATGGACGTTGCCAAAGCGAAGGCAAGAAGCCCAAATCCGAGAATCAGGCTTAGGGTCCAGATGCGAGGCGTACGAAGCCGTATCCGATGGTGCATCACAATCTCCTTATTAAAAATTTGGACAATTCCAATATTATATTCCCAATTACTGTCATGGGGGAATTGCCCCAATTTTACGAGGGGTTGTCAGACCGTAGAAGTAATAAATATCACTGTTTTTGTGTGATTAAGGCGGTATTAAAAAGATGGCGGGCGCAGAACTGCGCCCGCCATTTTCTTGCTGTGTTTTATTACTGAGCCGGAACTTCTGGACGAGTGTACGTGCTCACATTACCACCAAGGTCTTCGATCGAGTCGATCAAGATCTGGATGATGTATTTCGGGTTGTGAACGAACGCACCAGGATCCTTCTGGCTGTACTGATAGTTGAAGGCAGCCTTGACCAAGCGGGGTGTCCACGTGGCGTATTGCTTGCCATCAGCGCCGAAGTAGTACGGATAGGCGGCAGGATTGTATTCGATTGGGCCACCGTTGGCAGCTGCATAGGTCTGCATTTCGGCAAAGAGAGCTTCAGCAAGGGTATCAATTTCGCCCTTGATGCCTTCTTCCACATCACCATCACCATCGTAATCCACTTCAGTTTCGCGGATCTCTTCAGGATTGGTGGTATTGTGGCAGGTTTCGCAGGATTCGACTTTGGGCTCGAGAGCATGGACATCGTGGCAGTCCGTGCATTTATTCATCTTGCCTTCGCCATCTTCACCAGCGTGCAGGTTCTGACCAACATAGGTTTTGCCTTCGTACTGGTATGCACCCATGGTGTCGCCACCGAAGAGTGTTGCGCCAGCCGCGAAGTAGTGGATGTTCTTGAAGCGAACAGCCGGATCAACCACATCAACATCCTTGCCGCGCAAGGCGTTGTTCATGCTGGTTGTGGATTCGCGTCCCATGTGGCAGAGGATACAAAGGTTGGCATCGTCTGCAACAAACTTGCCATCGGCATCTTTGCCGCCCAGGCTGACTGTCTTGCCGGAGGGGAAGGTGACGGAAGCAACGCTGTAGCGTTCTGGCCAAGCTTCTTCGTTATGGCAGGTGGAGCACTTGAAGCCATTGGCGGAAGGCATTTTGGTAAGACCTGTGGTCACGGTGGTGCCGTTGCCGGTCACAACCACAGAGCCGCCAGCCTTGAGGAAGGTGGGCAGACCGTCAGCGGTGTGGCATTTCACACAGCCGAACGGAACGATGTAGTTGGGTTCGCCTTCTTCAGTCAGGTCCCAATCGCGGAAGGGCATGGTGTCGCCAGCGAAATGGCCTGCATCGGTGCGGGCAAGCGTGCTGGTGTCACCGCCGAGGTCGGCGATCGAGTCGAAGAGCAATTGGACGATGTACTTGTTGCCGTGAGCAAACGCGCCAGGATCCTTGACGGAAACCTGGTAGTTATAGGCAGCTTTCAAGAGGCGGGGAGTCCAGTTCTTGTAGGAGTTCGGGAATGCAACTTCGCCCTCATCCGCAGTGCCGTTTCCATTGGTATCTGCAAACCAGTAGGGGTAGGCGGCAGAATCATAAAGGATAGCAGCACCCGCTTTATCAGCAGCATACTTCTGGATCTCAGCCATCAAAGCGGTCTGCAGGCCTTCGATCTCATAGTACATGCCTTCTTCAACATCACCGTCGCCATCGTAGTCAGGATTGGAGGAGACCATGCGGATGGTTTTGAGATCTTCCACAGTGGCAACGCCTTCGTGACAGAGAGAGCACTGCTCGACCTTGACCTCAAGGGTATGGGGATCGTGACAGCCGGTGCAGGAAGCATAACCATCGACGTGAGTATTCTTCGCGTCATAGGTCATGCCTTCATATTCATATCCACCGTGGGTCATGCCACCATAGAGGGTAGCAGCCGCAGCGTAATAATGAACATTGCGGAAACCGAAGAACACATCGTTACCCTGATCGTCCTTGATGGGCGCAACTACAGCGTCCATGTCGGTGGCAGCGAATTTTTCGATCTGCGCGTCAACGCTGACCTTGGATTCGCGTCCCTGATGACATTCCATACAACGAACATCATCACCGGCTGTGATCTCAACGCCGGAGGGGAACACAACGGTGGTCTTGGAAATGGTTCCGGAATTGTGACAAGCCACGCACTGCACGCCTTGGGCATCGGCGGCGGGTACATTGGCATCCACTTTACCGGCTTCAGAGCCGTCTAAACCGAGGAAATCTTGATACCCGGCGCTGGTATGACATTTTGCGCAGGAGGAGGGAACACCATCAGGATTTTCGGCTGCATCATCCCAGTGACGGAAAGGTTCGCTAGCCACATCAGCGTGACCAGAGCCCTGCCATTCAGCGAGATATGGGGTGTCGGGAATTGGAGCAACAGGAGCTTCTTCCGTAGCTGCTTCAGTCCCTGCTTCAGTGGGTTGGGTGCCGCCGCAAGCCACTAAAACTGCGCCAAGCACAACCAATACCCCGAACAAAACTAGAAATTTCTTGAGATTCATATCATTCTCCTTAGATCAGTGTGGAAAGTAGGGGAAAATCGGCGTTTCTTCGAATTGCGCCTCCTTTGGGGAAAATGACTGCTTTGACATTTTTCAGCAGATATGTGGAATTCTACTTAAGTAGAAGATTAATGACTAGTAAATATGAGCATCCATTAATGTGACGAAAGTCACAACAATTCGGATAAGAATAGTGAAATTATACATGGAAGGAAATGTTTATTCCTTAGAATCATCTTCCCCGCTGAGGTCTGGCATGGCAGATTCGATCTCCTCAGGGCTTTGTCCCGCTTCGAGCCGTTCAACGACTTCATCGAACTCTACCGGCAATTCTTCCCCCATTTCCTTCCCCATCTTTCTCATCATATGCCCAAATGCAGCAGGATCATCTTCCAAGCCTTCCAGGTCATTGAGTTCATCTGCCATGCTTTCGAGCCTGTTGTCATTGGTCTTCGCGATTCGCACCTTGGTCATGCGGCGACGTACATCCGCGCTGTTGCAGTGCTCACAATGGACAGTTTTCTTGCCATATTCACTATAGGTCAGGAAAACTTCAAAACGCTTTTGGCACGAATTGCAGATAAAGTCATAGGTGGGCATATGTCTATTTTACAGAGTCAGGCATGGGTTCGGCAAGAGGCGGTTTGGTACAATTGCCCACATGTCTGAATTCGATCTCCGCAAACCCAATCCCTTGTTGATCGTCATCTCCGGTCCCTCCGGCGTTGGAAAAGACTCTGTGGTTCAAAGAATGAAAGACCGCGAATTCCCTTTCCACTTCGTCGTCACCGCCACCACCCGCGAGAAACGCGCCAACGAGACACATGGTGTTGATTATTTCTTCGTTTCAAAAGATGAGTTTGCACGTATGATCGAAGAGAACGAATTGATCGAATACGCCATTGTATATGGCGATTACAAAGGCATTCCCAAGGAACAGGTCCGCAACGCCTTTGCCAGCGGCAGAGACGTGGTGATGCGCATCGATGTACAGGGTGCTGAGTCGGTTCGCAAACTTGCACCAGAAGCACTGCTCATCTTCATCACTTGTGAAAGTGAAGAAGAATTGGAGCACCGCCTGCGTGAACGAAAGACCGAATCACCCGACTCTCTTTCTTTGCGTATCGCCACTGCCCGTAAGGAATTGCAGCGACTGGACGCCTTTGATTATGTGATCGTCAATCATGATTTCCATTTGGATGACACCGTGGATAAAGTCCGCGCGATCATCGAAGCCGAACATTTGAAAGTGCACCACCGCAAGGTAACTTTGTGATACAACCTCCCGCCTCTTTTTCAGACCCCGAACCTGCTCCACAACCCGAGCCGATACCAACCCGTCAGCCCGTCTACGTGCGGATGCCCTCCCTGCCGCCAACCGTCACATACGTTCTAATTGGCGTGACGGTTTTCGCTTATCTTTTACAGATCCTCAGCTCGGTCTTCCTGGGCGATTCGAGCTATGGCATTGATTGGGTGACTCTGTTCGGCGCGCGTATTAGCGAAGCCATATATGCAGGACAACTCTGGCGGTTGATCACACCAATGTTCTTGCATGGTTCATTCGCCCACATCTTCTTCAATATGTACGCCCTGCTTTCTGTAGGTACCCTGCTGGAACGTCACTTTGGACACTGGCGTTTTCTTCTTTTATATTTCCTTGGCGGCTTTGCTGGCAATGTACTCTCTTTCCTTTTTACTCAAGGGTACTCTGTGGGCGCATCCACCGCGGTATTCGGTCTGATCGCGGCTGAAGCCATTTTCTTTTATCAAAACCGTGAGTTATTCGGCTCACACGCCAAACAAGCCATTAGCAATGCAGTATTCATCATCGTCATAAACTTGTTCCTCGGGCTGGCTCCCAGCATCGACACGTGGGGACATATTGGTGGTCTATTGGGCGGCGCAATGTTCGCCTGGTTTGCGGGTCCAAAATGGATGACGATCGGCATGCCGCCTGAACTCTCCCTGCATGATGAGCGCGAGAGTCGCGAAGTGATCACAGGGGCAAGCCTTGTGCTCCTTATCTTTGGCGGGCTGACAGTCTGGGCGTTTATAACCAACGCGTAAATAAACAAATAAAAAAAAGCCCGTCTTAATGACGGGCTTTTTGATTCGCAAATTGAATTATCCGCTTGAATGTGCCAGACGTGGGTCAAGCGCATCGCGCAAACCATCACCGATAAGGTTGAATGCCAACACGGTGAGCATGATCATGAAACCGGGATAGAACACAAGGTGCGGAGCCGTAAAGACCTGATTGCGCTCCGAGCCCAACATGGAACCCCATTCGGGCGTAGGCGGTTGAGCACCCAAGCCAAGGAAGGAAAGTGCAGCGGCATCCAGGATCGCGGAGGCGATGCCCAAGGTCCCTTGTACGATGAGGGGTGTCAGGGCATTGGGCAGAATGCGCAGGAAAAGGATCTGCATATTATTGCCGCCCAAAGCGCGGGTAGCAGCGACAAATTCCATTTCACGTACAGAGAGTACCGAAGCACGCATTACGCGAGCATAGGCAGGAATGGATACGATACCAATCGCAAGCAAGGCGTTGATGAGACCCGGTCCCAGCACGGTGACGATGGCAATAGCAAGCAACAGCGATGGGAACGCCAGCAGCACATCCATAACACGCATGATGAGATTATCAAGCCAGCCGCCAAAATAACCTGCAAGGGCACCAAGTACCGTTCCAATAATGATGGCAAAGGTCACGGTCGAGAAACCAACCATCAGGCTCAAACGCGCACCGAACAACAAACGGCTGAATTGATCGCGAATGTTCCCATCAATACCGGCAATATGTTGAGGTTGGTCCGCCGGACAGCCCAGGAGATGGATACAAGGCGCTGTACGAGCTTTGATCTTTTGCGGTGGGTCGACATCCAACATGGACATAGTTGGGTCGTAGGGGGCAAGCGCAGGAGCAAATACTGCGATCAAGACCAGAATGCCCAAGATCACCAAACCAGCCATGGCGGATCGACGGCGGAACAAGCGGCGTATGGTAAGCTGCCACATGCCCGTGGATTTTGAGACAATGGCTTCCGGATCCAGTGTTGCTACGGTTGTTGAATTAGCAGTCATTTTCGAGTTCCTTAGTTGAGGCGAACACGAGGATCAAGATAAGCATAGGAAATGTCCACGATCAGGTTGATCACCACGAATACAAAAGCGATCACCAATGTAAAGACCTGCACAATGCCATAGTCGCGGGCAGTGATGGCTTCGTAGAGGGTGCGTCCCACGCCGGAAAGACCAAAGATGGTTTCGGTTAGAACCGCCCCGCCCAACAAACTACCAAATGAAAGACCAATAACTGTCACCAAGGGCAGAAGAGAGTTGCGGAATGCATGCTTGAAAATCACTCCGGCTCGTCCCAGACCTTTGGCTTTTGCCGTACGGATGTAATCCTGTCCCAACACATCAAGCATGGCAGAACGTGCCATACGAGCGATGATCGCCATTGGAATGGTTCCCAATGCCAGCGCAGGCAGGATAAGGTGCATGATCGAATCTTTCAACAATTCCCAATTTTGGGTCAACAGAGAATTGAGAATGTTCAAACGCCCAGAGAAATTAAGGAAAGCTGACCAAAGACCGGTTTCTGGCACAACCCATCCCCACATCTCATAAAATGGAGTATCGGGAATGCCCGGGCTGACACGCCCGGAAGGTGGAAGCCAGAATGGAGTATCTTTCAACATCAAAGAGAACACATACATCAGCATCAAACCGAGCCAAAAGACCGGCATGGAGACACCAATGTTCGCCCACACCATCGTGACCACGTCCAACCAGGTGTTGTGTTTTACAGCAGAAATAATACCTAAGGGAATACCAAAAATGATGCTAACGATCAGGGCTGCCAAACTCAGTTCAAATGTTGTGGGGAGGCGTTCGATCAACAAGCGGGAAACCGGTAAACCCAGGCGGAAGGATTCGCCCAGGTTGCCACTTGCCATATCCTTGGCATAGATCGCAAATTGTGTGACGATGGGCTTATCCAGCCCTTTTTCTTCAATAAAACGGGCACAGACTTCTTCTGTGGCTTTTTCCCCAAGAATAGCCCGGCAGGGGTCGCCGGGAATGACACGTGCTAGCACAAATGTAACAAGCAAAATGCCGAATAATACCGGAATGGATGCGATCACGCGGCGCAGGATATATTGAAGCATCATGGGCAAGGTCTCCCTGAGAATACGGGATGGCGGGTTACGCCATCCCGTATTTTATTTCAAACGAACTTGGTTCCGAAACGAATTAGGAACCGGGCTTCTTCATCAAGCCCCAGAGGTAATCGTAGTAGCTCCAGATGTTGCTGTTACCAACATGGGTCGGGGAGTCGATATTCAAGCCCATGTTGAAGGTGGCAACCACATCGTTGGCATCGAAGTCGGAGCCATCGTGGAACTTAACGCCCTGGCGGAGAGTACAAGTCCAGACGGTGAGGTCTTCGCTTGGGTCGCAGGATTCGGCGAGGATGGGTTCAGTGGCGGTGCCATTGATCTCATAACCGTAGAGGTTTTCCATCACCTGATCGCAAGCGCGCAGGGATTCGCCATCGGACTCGTCAGCACAGAACATGCTGATGGGTTCGGCGTTCTGCATCCACACGAAGGTATCGCGGTCACCAGGAGCGGAGAAGGCGAACTGTTCGTTGGTCAACGGGCTGGCCTGCGGGTTGGTCACATCAGCGCGGTACGCGGTTCCGGAACCACCATGAGCAACGGGGATCATCGGAACGTATTCCTTGATCGCGTTGTTTGCCTGAACATAGATCGGTTCAGCTTCGGCAGGATCAGCGATCTGAGCACCTTCGAGCAACAAACCAGTGTAGGTGTCAGACTGAACACCGAACTGCGGGTTGGAAGCGCCGAAGTGGTAGTCGAGGAAGTTGGTGATGTGCGGGTAATCTGCACCCCAACCGAGGAGGTACAAACCATCGAGGGAGCCAGCAGAGGAGGCTTCGATGAAGGCACCAGATTCCATCACGACGATCTCAGCATCGATGTTGAGGTTTTCCTTCAACTGAGCCTGGATGTCCTGAGCAACATTGGAAACCTGGGGCAGGTAACCGCGGACCACGTCGCGATAGTACAGCTTGGTGGCGAAACCTTCGGGGAAGCCAGCTTCAGCGAGAAGAGCCTTGGCAGCTTCGACATCGAAGTCATACCAGGATTCACCAACACAGCCATTCGGGATGGCGCAGGGGGTGAAGTGGGAAGCAACTTCGGAACCAGCAGGGTAGAAGGTATCTACGATGCGCTGGCGGTCAATACCCATGGCGATCGCCTGACGAACCTGCTGGTTGTCAAACGGAGCGAAGGTATTGGTCATACCGATGTAGAAAGTGTTGAGGGCAGGGCGGTTCACAACCTGGAGGTTGGAGTCCGCTTCGACCACGGCGAAATCTTCGGGGCCGAGGTTATCGATGCCATCCACAGTGCCGGACTGCAGTTCGAGCAAGCGGGCAGCGGATTCAGAAGACCAGCGCATCACGAGAGTGGAGGCGGCAGGCTGTTCACCCCAGTATTCGGGGTTGGCAACGAAGGTGACGCTTTCACCGCGAGCCCATTCGCTCACCATGTAAGGACCGGTGCCCACAGGGGCTTCGAGACCTTCGCTGGTGCGGGTGGTGTCGCCGGCGGTAGCTTCAAGCCATTCGGAAGGATAGATCGCGAACGGGCTGAAAGCAACCTTCGAAAGGAAGGCGGGATCCGGGCGGCAGAGGGTGAAGACCACGGTTGAGGCGTCAACCGCGACCACAGATTGGATCAAACCAATGTAGTCGCCGTTACATTCTTCAGCAGGCACAGAAAGGGAAGTGCCATCGAAAGTAGCGATGGATACATCAGGAATGGGGGTGGGGGTGGCTTCAGCAGGTGCTTCTGTTGCTGCTTCAGTGGCAGCTTCAGTTGCAGCTTCGGTTGATTCTGGTGCAGTGGTGGCTTCAGCGCCGCCGCCACATGCCGCGAGAACCAGGCTCGCGAGAACCAACAACGAAAGCAAAGAGAACAGATTTCGTTTCATACAGGTTTCTCCTCCATGTGAGAAATGGAATATCATTTTGCCGCGCAAAATGTGGAGAGATTATACACCTATTGCAAAGCTACCGGAAAGCCTCCTCCATTTAACCCCACTTGAGAAGGGTCTGTTTGCCATACTCCAGGGATGGATTCGCCGCATTTCGGGCATTTTCCACCTCCTGTGATGTGATATTCCTTGATGACATACCCCCGCCTCTTCACCAGCCGATAACTGCACTGCGGACACAAAGTATCTTCATACTCTCCAACCGTTCCCGGCAAATTTCCGGCATACACGAACTTCAACCCTGCCTCACGCCCGATCTCCGCTGCACGGATGAGAGTCTTCGCATCCGTGTTATCGGGGCTGGTCATCTTATAGTCTTTGTGGAACGCTGTTACATGCCAGGGAATATCATTGGAAACCTCTGCCAGGAAACGGGCTGCATCCCATAACTCTTCATTCGAGTCGTTGAAGCCCGGAATTACCAACGTCACCACTTCCACCCATAAGCCATGTTCTCTGGCACGTTTGATCCCATCCAATGTATGCTGCAACGTGCCGCCAAGTTTGCGGTAATTCTTATCATCCATGCACTTCAAATCAACTTTATAAGCTAAGAGATATGGGGCAAGATAATCCATAACTTCAGGTGTGTTGTTGCCGTTGGAAACATAGGCACACATCAACCCATTTTCTTTCGCTAATTTGAATATCTCCACTGCCCACTCACTGGTGATCAACGGCTCATTATAAGAAGAGACCACCACCGAAGCCTCCGTCTGACGCGCATAAGACATGATGTCTTCCGGCGTCAACTCGCGGATGTATTGAACCGACGCATCCGAAGCTGGGTCACGCATGGCTTGCGAGGTCAACCAGTTCTGGCAATAACCACAGTGATAATCGCAGCCAAGCATGCCAAAGGTCAACGCATTCGAGCCGGGCAATACATGCGAAAATGGTTTCTTCTCGATCGGGTCACTTTGCAAAGCCGCCACATAGCCATGCGGCACCATTAACTTTCCGCCCTTATTAAATCGCACCTGACAAATTCCCCGTTTGCCTTCACGGATCAAGCAGCGATGTCCACACGCGAAACAGCGCACAGAATCATCGGCAAGCTTTTCATACAACTCGCCTTCCACGGTTAAGCGGTCAAGTCGGTTTGAGAGTGTGTTCATAATTCGTAGAGCGGCATACTATGTCGCTCTACTATATAATACACCTATGTTAACCGTTGTAATTCAAGCAGGCGGACAGTCCTCCCGCATGGGCGAGGACAAAGCGCTCAAGCCATTTTTAGGCAAGCCGCTCATTCAACGCGTGATCGAGCGATTAACTCCGATTGCGGATGAATTGATCGTCACGACGAATCGCCCCGCAGACTATGCCTTCTTAGATCAATGCCTCGTATCGGACCTCAAACCAGATCGCGGCGCCCTTGGCGGACTCTATACTGCCATCGCGTCTGCCAGCCATCCGTTCGTAGCGGTGGCGGCATGTGATATGCCCTTCGCGAGTGGAAGTTTCTTTGAAAGCGCACACAGGCTCATCGTCGAGGAAGAGGCGGATGTTGTCATCGCAAAATCAGACGAAGGCTATGAACCTCTCCATGCCTTGTATCGGCGTGAGACGTGTCTGCCTGCCATCGAAGCCGCGATCAATGAAGATAAATGGAAAGTCATCGCCTGGTTCCCGCAAGTGAAAGTGCGGACCTTATCCCCCGAGGAATTAAAAAATTTCGACCCTTCAGGCTTGTGCTTTTGGAATGTGAACACACCCGATGAGTTCGCAAAAGCAGAACAATTAGCAAAGTAGGTCACGCTTGAAGCGTGACCTACTTTTATATTTACCGGACGATCAAAACCGGGCAAGGTGCATGCGAGACAACTTTCTGACTCGTGCTGCCCAGCAAAAGACCTGCCAATCTGCCCAGACCGCGCGAACCCATTACGATCACATCGCTATTGCGAACCTTTGCCACTTCGAGAATGGCGCTGGCTGGGTCGCCTTCAATGATCTCAGTGTGGATCTCGCATGGGATCGTGCCTACCTCCTTGACGGCGATGTTCAAAATCTCTTCTGCTTCGCCTTTTCGGTTGGTAATGACCAATTGCATATTCGGTTCGCCCAGATAGAGCGGAATGGGGTCATACGCAACGACAACGCGAAACTCAACAGGTTTCATGCAGCGCGCCAGTTCGGCGGCTTTGCGGGTGGCGTGGAGGGCGTGCTCGGAACCGTCCACAGCGAGAAGAATTCTTTCAAACATGGAAGCTCCTTTCGGTGGGGTACAATTTCAGTATACATCCAGCTCGTTTGAAATTCATCTGAGGAGTCCTTCCGCATGTCACTGAATCTTGATGTCATTCGTCAGCAGTTTCCGTCCTTGAATCGCAACGCGATCTTTCTCGACAACCCGGGCGGCACGCAAGTTGCCAAACAATCCATCGACCGCATCACAAAATATCTCATTGAGAACAACGCCAATCATGGCGGCGTCTTTGCCACCAGTATCGCCTCCGATGAAGTGCTGGACGAAGCCCACCGCGCCATGGCGGATTTTTATAACGCCCCTTCTGCGGATGAGATCGTTTTCGGCAACAACATGACCACCATCACCCTGCACATCAGCCGCTCCATTTCCCGTGATTGGAAAGAAGGCGATGAGATCGTACTGACCCGCCTCGACCACGATGCCAACGTCACCCCGTGGGTGTTAGCCGCACAGGATAAAGGTGTAAAGGTCAACTGGGTCGATTTTGACGTGGAAGATGGCACACTTAAACTGGACGACTTGCAAAAAGCGCTCGAACGCAAACCGAAACTGGTTGCTGTTGGCTATGCCTCCAACTCGCTGGGAACGGTCAACCCCGTCGAAAAGATCATCAAGATGGTGCACGATGCCGGTTCACTCGTGTATGTGGATGCCGTTCAATATGCCGTTCACGGTGCGATAGATGTTCAGAAGCTTGACGCCGATTTTCTGGTGTCTTCCTCTTATAAATATTTCGGTCCGCATGCAGGTATTTTGTATGGCAAGCGTGAATTGCTCGAAAAACTTGTCGCATACAAAGTGCGCCCGGCAACCAATGAATTGCCCGGCAAGTTCGAAACTGGCACACAGAACCACGAAGGCATCGCGGGCATCCTTGGCG
>JBEBCV010000283.1:0-12803 GCA_041157505.1 Chloroflexota bacterium
ACACCTACTGCACCGCGCCCGAGCCCGCAGATTTTGCCTGCCGTTCGTGTCATGTCAGCACCGGCAAGGTGCAGAACCTGACGATCAACGACACCGACTGCTTGATCTGCCACAACGATACTTATCGCCGAGCTTTGGGTCCGCAGAGCAATGTGGTCAACGTGAACGATTGGACAGGCGCCGTCAAGACCTATAACTTCCCGGTGAAGGTCAATGGCGATTATCAGTTCCAGCCTCGTTACGACCTGATGCCTGCCGGCACGACCATGGTCTCACTGGCGCAGAATGTTCATCTACCCACCCGTGCCACGTGTTTGGTTTGTCATGCCAAGGCGGGCGGCGGTGACGGCGTGAAACGTGGCGACCTCGCCATGGAAAACGTCGCCAGCACCGATGCCACACTGGACGTTCACATGGATTCAGATGGCGCGAACATGGTCTGTCAGGATTGTCACGTTCCGCAAAACCATCTCATCCCCGGCAAAGGCATTGACCTGCGCGTGAGTGAAGGTGGAGTGGTTGCCTGCGACCAGTGCCACACCACGGCACCTCACACAACAAATGTCGAATTGAACCAGCATACGGCTCGCGTTGCCTGCCAAACCTGTCACATTCCGCATTATGCCAAAGCCGCTGTCGGCACCGAAATGTCCCGCGATTGGACAACTCCGCACTGGAACCCCGCCGGTTGTAACGGTCAGGGCGCCTGGATCGGTGAAGAGGTCAAGGGATATGATGTCGTCCCGACCTACACCTTCTGGAATGGTCAAACGGATGTTTATAACTACGGCGAAACCATCGCTCCTGAGAATGGCGTATACAACATGGCAGCCGCCTTGGGCAGCATTCAAGATGGCAAGCTGTACCCCATCAAAGTGCATACTTCTGTACAACCCATCAGCAACTCCACCAGCCGCATGATCCAGTATGACGTGCTCTGGCAGTTCATGACCGGTAAATACGAAGAAGCAGCAGCGCGTGGACTCTCCTTCATGGGTCTGACCGGCGGCTATAGCTGGGTCGAAACCCAAGCCGAACAACTCATCACTCATGGTGTTGAACCGAAAGAGAACGCCTTGCAATGCACCACCTGTCACGACACCAACACCCAGATGAACCTGCAAACCCTCGGTTATTCCTTGAAGGGAACCACCACCCAGGTTTGTACACAGTGTCATCGTGAGAAACGCTACAACGGTGATTATGCCGGCTTCCACGAACGCCATGTGGATAACCGCGGCAATGACTGCTCCTGGTGCCATACCTTCAGCCGCCCCGAACGTGGTTTGACCCAAGACCCCACCCCATAAGAAGTTATAAATCGGGGGCAATAACAATCGAATACGCAACACGACCGTCCCTGTGGATGGTCGTGTTTTTTTATCAATCCTTCTCGTGGTACGATAATGAAGGAGGGCATCCATGTATATTTTTTTGATCGCTGCGTTCATCTTTGCGGGGTTGGAAGCACTGGCACTACATAAAGGTTGGCTCAAGCTGGAAATATTGGCAAAGCCCGCCGTGATGCTATGCCTTTTCTTTTGGTTCTACTTATCTGTGGGGTTGGATGGCGCTTTGCTCTGGTTCGGCTTGGGAATTCTTTTTTCGTTACTAGGAGATGTGTTCCTCCTCTGGCTCGACCGCCTCTTTCTATATGGACTTGTAGCATTCCTCTTTGCCCATATTTTCTACACCGTTGGGTTTAACACCCCTCTGCCTGCCATCTCTGCCTGGAGCGTCATCCTCGCAGTGTTGATCGGTTGGGGCGGGGCAAAGGTCATTCGCCGCATTTTGGCATCTGCCATCGAAAAAGGACAGGGGCAGATGCGCCTGCCCATTATTGTGTACAGCGTAGTGATCTCGGTCATGCTGCTTTCGGCAATGGTCAAACTCAATGACCTTACCTGGCAGGCAGGGGCTTCGATCCTTGTGGCGATCGGTGCGTTCCTGTTCTATCTTTCAGATATTGTTCTGGCATGGCATAAATTCGTCAACCCGTTCAAACATGGACGCATCTATAACATCGCACTGTATCACCTTGCGCAGATCATGTTGGTTGCCGGAGTGATCGTTCAGTACGGAAAATAAAGTTTGTGTAATAATCAACAGACAGCCCTCTTTTGGAGTAGATAATGCCGCATCGTCCCATACCTGTAGATGAAGTTCGCATCTTTAGTGGAAGTTCCAATAAACCACTTGCAAAGAACATAGCCGCTGAATTGGGCATTCCCCTGGAAGAGACCCATGTCAAAAAGTTCAGCAATGACAATCTTTATCTGCAGTTGGGAGCCAGTGTCCGCTATCGCCGGGTGTACATCGTCCAGTCGCTTACGCCGCCGGTCAACGATAATTTGATGGAATTGCTGATGATGATGGATATTGCCCGGGATGCCGCCGCTTCTGAGATCCACGCGATTATTCCGTATTATTCCTTTGGGCGCTCCGACAAAAAGGACGCGCCGCGCATCTCCATCACAGCCCGCCTCGTCGCAGACCTGCTCAAGACTTCCGGTGCGACACATGTAATGAGCATGATGTTCCACTCGCCGCAGGTGCATGGTTTCTTCCGCGTGCCCACTGACCCATTGAGCAGCCGCCCTGTATTCCAAAAACATCTTGAGAATCGCGATATGAGCGGCATGATCATCGTCTCGCCAGATATGGGTCAGGCCAAATCTGCCGCACGATTTGCAAAAAGTCTCGACCTTCCAGTCGCTGCCGGGAACAAGGAACGCGTTTCAGATACCGAAGTTCGTATTAGCGGGCTGGTAGGCAATCAGGTAAAGGGACACAAACGCGCCTTGATCTATGACGATGAAATCGCCACGGGCGGCTCCATTGCTGAATTAGCTCGTGTGCTGGTGGATGAAGGTGTGGAAGAGATCATGGTGATGTGCACGCATGGCGTCTTCACCCGCGGCGGTTTGGAAAAGCTGGCGGCGATCCCGCAGATCCAGGAGATCGTCACAACCGATACAGTAGATATCCCCGAAGATAAACGTCACCCCAAGTTGACGGTGCTTTCAGTGGCAAAGGTCTTCGCCGATTCCATTCGCCATAACTTCAACCGTCAGTCCATTGGCGACTTGTTCGTGTATGGTGAATAACAGACTGATACAAACATCATTAACCCCTAACTTAATCTAGGACGCGGACAAGCGCGGATCTACGCGGAAAGGACTAAAAAAATCCGTGTATTCAGCATTTCCCTCGTCCTATTACCTTTAAAATAAAACTCACCCTCGAAACGGGTGAGTTTTATTTATCTTACTTATCATCCTCGTCATCAAGGTCATCTTCGTCGAATTCGCTGAGGTCGTCGTCTTCATCGAGTGAGAGCAGGTCGAACTTGTTCAACTCCTCGTTGAAATCCAAATTCTCGAGTGCATCTTCTAGAAATTCAGCGGCATCTTCGTCTTCGGTATTATCCAACATGTTGAGGATGTAGGCGCGGGCATCATCGCCGCCGATCTGACTAAGCGCCCAGATCGCTGCCATGGTGACGTTATCATCCTCTTCTTCATCTTCAAGCATCTTCAACATCACCGGACCCGCTTCTTCAATGGTCAATTCGCCTGCTGCTTCCGCCGCGGCAAAACGGACACGTGGGTCGGCATCCAAAAGCTTGCTAACCACGCTGTCATCCCAGCGGTTGTCGTGAGAACGTCCCATTGCGCGCAGGGCAGATGCCACCCACAGCGGATCTTCGCGCTCATACGCCGACTCGAGGATCGCCACCGCTTCGTCTCGACCGGAATAGCCAAACGCTTCCACTGCCGCACGGCGCAGAGACGGGTTCTCATCACTGCGGATGATCGCAATAAGCGCATCTTCGATCTTGCGCAGGCGTGACTCGTCGAGTTCTTCGAGCTCACCCATCAGAACGAACTCGCCAAGCAAAATCGTTGCTTTAATGCGCGGAGCGAGGTCACTGTCAGACTGGAGAATTTTCAGAAGTTTGTCTACAAGCTTGGGGTCGTCTGATTCGGCGAGTAATCCCAAGGCCCGGGCGCGGACCTCTGCATCTGGGTCATCTAAAAGCGCTCTGCCAATATCCTCATAAGAAACGATGGTGTCTTCATCGAGGTGAGAGATCAATGTATCGAGCAGGAGCAGTTTGCGCTTTTGCGGAACACTGCTCCAAACATCCAAAAAGAGGCGCAGAGATTTCGGGTCAAGGTCAGAGTAGTAGGCAAGGTGTCCTGCTGGGATATCCTTTTTGGAATCGAGCAGGTGATCGAGTACATTTTGAAAGTTGAGTTCAGCCATGGTTTACGGAACGATATTTGCAGGGTTAACAAAGTCCATGATGTTTACGAACAACATCAAGCCGATCAGCAGGAGCATGGCAATACCGTTCACCATGTTCTCCCATTCTGTAGGAATACGTTTCTTGAAAAGAATTTCAGGCAAAGTGAAGACAATGCGTCCACCATCCAGTGCGGGAATGGGGAAAAGATTGAAGACACCCAACGAAACACTGAGCACACCGATGAGGTTAAGAGTGAAGTTGGTTGGCTTGGGTGCCGCACCGCCGCCAGATGTCTGCACTTCAGCGGCTTCTTGTCGGCTGGTCACATCTTCTTGCACCGAATAATTGAACAGGTCGTAAATGCCCTTGAAACCAACGAGGCGTGCTTCATCCGGCGCGATGATCCCTTGAATGAGCGCGATCGGTAAATACACAATGGTTGCGGCTTGCAAGCCGGTTAGTGTGGCACCGCCTTTGATGCTTTCAATAAAGGTTGCAGGGCGTGTGGGGTATGTGAGCCCAACACCGAGCGCACCTTGTTGCGCGGTTCGGCTGGAAAGCGGCGTAGCGGTGATGGTCACAGTTTCGCCATTGCGGTCCAGAACCATTTCAACCGGCTTATCCAAATTGGCGCGGATGATCTCGATCGCAGGTTGAATATCGCTTACTTCCTGCCCATTGATCGAAACGATAATATCGCCTGCTTGAATATCCGCTTGTTGTGCAGGAGAACTCTCCGCCACCGTGTCGATCTTTACCCGACCCGGCTCGGCAACACCTTCATAAGCGATCAACGCCGAGAACACCACAATGGCGGTCAACAGGTTCATCACCGGTCCAGCCACCAACACTACCAAACGTTTCCAGGGGCTGGCAGAACCAAAACCGCCGGGCACGTTCGGGTCATTTTCACCTTTGGGTCGCACGAACCCGCCCAATGGCAGCGCATGGATCGTAAATTCTGTTCCCTTCCAGGTAAAAAGCGTGGCAAGTTTATAGGAAGGCAAGCCGAAGCCAAATTCTTCCACTTCAATGCCCGCCCAACGTGCAGCAATAAAATGCCCAAGTTCATGGACGAAGATCATCCCGCCCAAAGCGAGAAAAAAGATGACCAGCGTCAAAATTCCAAATTCCATTTTCCAGATCCTTTCACGCGATAAGACGCGATGAATTGATTATATCTTGCATGCGTTAATCTTTTCTAAGACGGAAAAAACCGCCCGCTTCATTCCCCGCTCGGGCTTGATTCTGGTATCTGGTGCTTTTTCTTACACCCAAAGATTTTGCAAAATGGGCAGAATCTGATTTTTTTTGGATTCTGCCCATCCTCTTGTTTATTCGATCTTCGCCGCCCCACCGACTCCTGCTACGAGAACATTGCTCACACCAGGAATCTCGCGCAGGCGTTTCTCCACCTCAGCCCTGTACTCACCCAAACACAGCACATGGACGTTCGCCCCAGCATCTACGGTATAGCCCACGGGCAACCCGCTTGCACGCCATTCGCGCACCTGATGGAAGATCTCCACCGTAGCCGATTGCCAATACATCAGCGGTGGGTTCGAGGTCATCATCACCGAATGCATCATATCCGAGTCATGTTCAATGATGTTCGCAAACGCTTCAAAATCCTTGTTCAAAATTGCATTGCGACATATTTCCAAACGACGTGGTGCATCTGCCACCCGCGCCTCCTGCAAAGGACTCGTCCCTGCAATGGCGTGACCTTCCGTAGAACCCGTCTTCTTATGCGCCGCACTGACGATCGCAACACAGTCCGCCAAATTCCAGTGGTTCACTGGCGCGATGGAGTAAGCATACGAATCAGCTTCGTCCTTGCCCATCTGCCATTCCACATATCCGCCAGGAATGGAACGTGAAGCGGACCCTGATCCGCGCCGTGCTAATACCGAAAGTTCGGGTTCACTCAAATTCAGTCCCGCCGCCTTTGAAGCTGCCAACGCCAACGCCGCAAACGCCGCCGCCGAAGAAGCGATCCCCGCCCCGGCAGGGAAGTTATTTTCGCTCATCACCTCGGCATTCATCTTGATTCCCGCTTTTTCACGCACGAGATCAAGGATGTAAGAAACACGGTCCAACCCTTTGCCAACGATCTCATGTCCATTGATGATGAGTTCATCGAACGGCAGCGACGGCTGAAAACTGACCATTGTCCGCGTGAACAACCCATCCAGATTCATGGATATGGAGCCGTTAACAGGGAGACGCAAGGCATTATCGCGGTTTCCCCAATATTTGATGAACGCAATATTTGGATTCGCTTGGGCGGTGGCAGGAGATAGGGTCATGGTAAATTCTCGTTGAAAAACATGATTTTTAAATCAAGTTTACCATGCAAGAATTTTCATTATCATCACACGATGGCAGAGGGAGAGTAATAAAGCATGATGGGAAACCAACTCGTTGAGAATACTTCTCAATTATCAAATTGTTCATTATCAGAATCTTTGGTTTGGTCATCATACATGACAATCATCACCTATTGACGTGTTGAAGATCGTACTCGTGTAAGGATTTCCCCGACAACCCCCAAAAAAGACACGGACTTTCCCCGCTATAAGGAACGTATCGAAAGAGAGAAAATAACCTTGGCATTATCGGATTTTTTCCGATTCAAATTTCAAGGAGGCTTCTCAATGGCTCTGGAACCGAAAGACGTTCTTGTGCGAATGCAGGAAGATCTTCAACGCGCTTTGAAAAAAGCGCCTGGAGAACGCCGCTGGGTGATGGTGATCGACCTTCGCAAGTGTGTGGGTTGTCACGGCTGTACGATCGCCTGTGTGGCGGAGAATAAACTTCCCCCCGGCGTGGTGTATCGCCCGGTGGTGGAAAAAGAAATTGGGTCTTACCCCAATGTGAAACGGCAGTTCATCCCACGTCCGTGTATGCAATGCGATGAACCGCCCTGTGTGCCGGTCTGCCCTGTCAATGCCACTTACGCCAACGAAGAAGGCGTGGTGGTAATGGATTATGACCGTTGTATTGGCTGCCGTTATTGTTTAAATGCCTGTCCATATAGCGCACGTACCACAGACTTTGGTTATACCTATGTGGATCAAAGCCTACCCGTCATGGACGGCGTGCTTGTGGGGCGTGAAGAATCGGACGATTACGAACGCGCTGCCAATTACGAGTACGGCAAGGAATGGGAACGAAGCGGCGGTTTGCAATCTCCTGTAGGCAATGCGCGCAAATGTCATTTCTGTTTGCACCGTGTACATGAAGGAGAACTACCCGCCTGTACCACCACTTGTATCGGGCGCGCAACCATCTACGGTGACGCCAATGATCCCGATAGCCTGGTTTCTGAACTGATCACCCAGAGCAATGCCATTCGACTGCGTGAAGAGCTCGGCACCAAGCCCAAAGTTTATTATCTGGTATAGCGGAGGAAGACATGGCTAATAAAAATACAAAACCCGCACCCGAAGCCGAAAAGGAACAGGAAGTTCCTCAGAAACCCGTTGCCCCGCGCAAAACTTTCAAACTGACTGCCGCTCATGTATTGTGGGTCATTGGAATTCTTGCACTGTTGATCGGCGGTATTGGAATGTATCAACGCTTTACAGAGGGATTGCGCCCGACGGCACTCGGCTCTTTCGTACCCTGGGGGCTGTGGGTGGCCACCTATGAATATTTAGTCTGGCTGGAGATCGGTTCGTTGGTGGTCTTCACCCTGATGGTATATGTGTTCAAAATCAATCCCATTTTGCACAAAATGGCGTTGACCCTCTACCTGACGGCGCTTGCCATTCTCGCAATGGCATTGATCCTGATCGGTCTCGATCTCGGACATCCCTTTCGCTTCTGGCATGTGATGGTCTGGCCACAGTGGAATTCCCTCTTAGCTTGGATGATCTGGGCACACATGATCTATATGGTTGTGCTGGTCGGAAAACTTCTGATCGAAGCCTACGGTAAATCGGCTGGGCTCAAGAAGCTGGGCGTCTGGCTTTCGTACATCAGCATCCCACTCGGCATTGCACTGGTTGCGATTGCCGGTTCCGTGTTCAGCGTGGTGGTGGGACGTCCCGCCTGGCAAGGCAATGGACTGCCCCTCTACTTCCTTGTATCTTCGCTCGTGGTTGGTACAGGTCTGCTGACCTTCCTGTTCGTCTGGTTCTACCCAAACAAGCAGGAACAGGAATACATTAACACTGTACGTTGGATGGGCAAACTGTTGTTAGGCTTGCTCACTGTCGGCTTGACTGCCGCAGCATTGGGCGGCATGGTGCTGCTCTACCCGGGCATCCCCGCTCAGGCAGAAGCACTGAAAACGGCACTCTTTGGTCCGTTATGGTGGTTGTACTGGGTGCTTCATATTGGACTAGGTGTGATTATCCCAATCCTGCTGTTGGTCGCTAATACCCCTTCACCCAAGAAGGTCGGCGTGGCCGCCGGGTTGCTGATCGCCACTTTTATTGCAGTGCCGATCAATATCGTTGTTCCTGCGCAGACGGTCATCGGCATCATCGAATCGGACCTGGTCAATTCGTTCTTTGGTCCCACGTTGAATGCCGGGTACTTCCCCACTTCAGCAGAATGGCTTGTCACTTTGTTTGCGCTGGCATTTGGTTTCCTGGTGTTCCTGTTCGGGTTCACCGTGTTGCGCCTGCGTCCCCGTGTTGATGAAACCTCCAAGGAGGTGAAATAATGAATCCCAAGCAACCTGAAAATTGTAAGATCTCCCGCCGCGACTTTTTGAAGATCGCCAGCGCTGGCGCAGCAACCGCAACCTTTCTCGGCAGCCTGCCGCACATTCAATCCACGCTCGCCAAGAGCGGAGAAGGCTCCGCCTATAATCTGAGCGACCCTACCAAGCAACTTTACTCGATCTGCCAGCAATGTAATACGCAATGCGGTATCAAGGTCAAAGTTGTAGATGGTGTGATCGTCAAGATCGAAGGCAACCCCTATTCACCCTGGAATATGGTTCCACATCTGGCATACGATACCCCCGTAGCCGATATAGGAACTGTGGACGCGCCGCTTTGTCCTAAGGGACAGGCAGGTATGCAATCAGCCTATGACCCATTCCGCATCAAGCAGGTGCTGAAACGCACTGGCAAACGCGGTGAGAACAAATGGGAAACCATCCCCTTCGACAAGGCGATCGAAGAAATCGTTGAAGGCGGCAAGATCTTCGCAAACGTGCCCGGCGAAGAAAACCGCGAAGTGGAAGGTTTACGCGCTCTGCGTGCTTTGACCGATGCACAGGTCATGAAAGATATGAACTCCTCCATCGGCAAGATTCGCTCTGAAAAAGACGTGGAGAAGAAGAAGGCATTGGTCGAGCAGTTCAAGACCGATTTCGCCGCAGACCTCGACAAGATGATCGACCCCGAGCATCCTGATTTTGGTCCGAAGAATAATCAGATTTTGTACTTCTGGGGTCGCCAAAAGGGCGGGCGCGCCGACTTCGTGCATCGCTTGTTCGGGTCGGGGCTTGGAACCACCAACCGTCACGGACATACCACTGTCTGCCAGGGTTCGCTGTACTTCTCGGGCAAATCCATGTCTGACCAGTGGGATGCCGCAACCGCCAAATTCACCGGCGGCTCGAAAGCCTATTGGCAGGGCGATACCGCCAGCGCCGATTTTGTCATCTTCGTGGGTGCATCTCCCTTTGAAGGCAATTACGGTCCCACCAACCGCGTGCCGCGCATTACTGAACGTCTCGCCAGCGGCGACTTGAAATTCGCCGTGATCGACCCGCGCCTTTCCAAGATCGGCGGCAAAGCCTGGAAATGGCTGCCCAACAAGCCCGGTACCGAAGGCGCGATCGCGCTGGCAATGATCCAATGGGTGATCGCCAACGAACGCTTTGACGCGAAGTATCTTGCGCTTGCCAACAAAGCCGCCTCTGCGGCTGCAAAGGAACCGAACTGGAGCAACGCCTCCTGGCTGGTAAAGATCGACCCCGAGAAAGGTACACCAGGCAAATTCCTGCGAGGCTCCGAACTCAAACTCGTTGAGAAAAAGGAAGAAGAGGTAGATGGTAAGAAGGTCGTGACCTACCTGACCACCCCGTCAGATGGCACCGAGCCTGTTGTGTATGCCACAGACCCCTTCGTCGTGCTCGATGCGGATTCCAATCCTGTGCTGTTCGACCCGAATGATGCAGACCGCGCCGTTACAGCAGGTCAGCTCTTTGTTGAGAATATCACCATCGGCGAATTCACTGTCAAGAGCGGTTTGCAAATCCTTAAAGACTCTGCCAACGAAAAGACCATCGAAGAATGGGCAGAGATCGCCGGAATGCGCGCCAGGGATATTGAAGAACTCGCGTTCGAATTCACCTCGCACGGCAAGAACGCCTGTGTCGATATTCATCGCGGCGTCAGCCAGCATACCAACGGGTATTACAACGTGATCTCGTGGTACAGCCTCGCCTTGCTCATCGGCAACTTTGACTGGCGTGGTGGTCAGGTTTGGGCAAGCACGTTCGATCTTTCGGGCGCGAAAGCCGAAGGTCCGTTCGTGTTCAGCAAGGCAGACCCCGGCGCGCTCGCCCCGTTCGGCTTGAGCATCATCCGCCACGATGTTAAATACGAAGAGTCCACCATCTTCATGGACCTGCCCGAAGATCAGCGCTACCCCGCCAAACGCAACTGGTATCCGCTCGCTTCGGATGTTTACCAGGAGATCATCCCCTCAGCAGGCGACATGTATCCTTACCCAATCAAAGCCGCCTTCATGTATATGGGTTCGCCTGTGTACTCCCTGCCCGGCGGACACAAGTGGATCGAAATCTTGCAGGACGTTGAAAAACTTCCGCTCTTCGTTGCCAGCGACATTCTTGTCGGCGAAACCAGCATGTATGCCGATTACATCTTCCCCGATGTCTCCTACCTCGAACGCTGGGAGTTTGGCGGCTCGCACCCGAACATCACATTCAAGGTGCAGGGCGTGCGCCAACCCCTCATCGCCCCGCTCACAGGCTCGGTCAAAGTATACGGGCAGGAAATGGCGCTCCAGTGGGAAGCTGTACTGCTCGCCATTGCAGAAAAACTCGAACTGCCCAACTTCGGTCTCAATGGTCTCGGCGAAGGCGTGGGCTTTACCCACCCCGACGACCTCTACCTGCGCATGGTCATGAACCTTGCCTACGGTGAAAAAGCGGAATTTGAAGATGCTGTTCCCGAAGCGACTCCTGAAGAGATCGACATCTTCCTCAAAGCCCGTGCGCATCTTCCCAAGACGGTATTTGATCCTGAACGTTGGCAGGCGATTACGGGTGACCTTTGGTCTCGCGTGGTGACAGTCCTTGCCCGCGGCGGACGCTTCCAAGCCTACGAAAAGGGTTACCCTGGTGATGGCGTACGCTCCGGCTCGTTCGACGAACCCTACATCACACCTACCGGTGTCAAGTTCGGTAAGTTGATCAACATGTATCTGGAGAAGAATACCAGCGTCAAGTACTCGGGCACTGGTAAGACGATCTCCCCCATTGCCACCTACATCGAACCGGTCACTAGCTTCGACGGTAATGTGATCGACGACTCGGGGGATGGGTATGATCTGAAACTCATCACCTACCGCGAGATCGCACAGACCAAGAGCCGCACACAAGGCAATTACTGGCTCAAAGCGCTCCTGCCTGAAAACTTCCTACTCATGAATGCCAGCGACGCAGCAGAACGCGGATTGAAAGACGGCGACACGGTTCATGTCAGTTCCGCATCCAACCCCAATGGCGAGTGGGATTTCGGCAACGGGAAGAAACGCTCCATCGCAGGCAAGCTCAAGGTAGTCGAAGGGATACGCCCCGGCGTGGTCTCCTTCCCGCTTGGGTTTGGTCACTGGGCATACGGCTCGCAAGACATCAGCATCGATGGCATCACCATCGCCGGTGACGATCGCCGCTATGAAGGCTTCCATGCCAATGCCGCCATGCGCACCGACCCACTGGTGACGAACACCTGTCTGCTTGACCCCGTCGGCGCTTCGGCAGTATTCTATGATACACAAGTAAAAGTTGAGAAAGTGTAATCTCCATTCTCCTTTGGCAACGTTCCCTCCCTGCTCGCAGGGAGGGAACACCCCAAGAAAGAGGAACCCATGTTTCATCTTGGACAAACCGAACTCATTATTGTTCTCGTTGTTGTCGTTCTGTTATTTGGCGTCGGGCGCATTGGCAAGATCGCGGCTGAACTTGGCTCCGGCATTCGTTCATTCAAGGAAAGTTTGAACGGTGGTCAGGAGGAGAAGTAGTGATACAAATCACTGTTTGAATCAGAATATACCCGATATAGTTTAACTATCTCTCCGAAGCCTGCTTCCCTACACCGAAACGGTATGGGAACAGGACAGATCACATAAGTGATCCGGGAGGCAACGGAAACATTGCCTTCCCCCATTTGGAAAGGAGACTGACTCTTGATGTATTTGAGGCTGTCCTTTCCATAGGACAGCCTTTGTATTTTTGGAGTTCACGAATGGACCTTCAATCTCTGCTCGAAAAATCTTCTCGCGATCATTCCCATCTCTGTCCACGCCAGATACTTGGCGTACGCATGGGACTTTGTGG
>JBEBCV010000284.1:0-3421 GCA_041157505.1 Chloroflexota bacterium
GAGATCATTAATCAGATCGTTGGCAGTCAACATCCTGAACTATATAAAGACTGGAATGGTGATGGTGAGATCAATGATCCCAATGATGGGTATGGACTGCTCCCCAATGGCACAGAACAGGGCTATATCCCCCAAACTACCCAGCATGCCAACCTCGCAGCTGAAGCAACTGATGCGACCCCTAATATCGTCCAAAATAGTGAAAGTTTGAAGATCTGCATTCAGAATATGGATGAAGCGAGTAAACAAATATTGGAACTGGCGTTGAAATTGAATAACATGGCGTTTGGATCTGGAATGGAAGCAACCATCACAGATATGCTCATTGCATCTGAACGTCTGCTTTATGGCGAAGATGCAAATGATAATGGTCGCATCGAACCCGTTACAGGAGAAGGCGGCGCTGACACAGCCTATGTTTACGCCTATACCCTGGCAGATATGCCGATCTTACCCGGACCCAAGCGTACGCCTCCCCCAGGTAAGAAAACTGAACCTTAAATAAAAAAGCTCCTGCTATAGGCAGGAGCTTTTGCTATCAACTCTTATGGAGCAAAATTAAAGGTCTCGCCGGTGAAGCCCATATATGCACCAACCGCGCCATTGATACACGTAGCGATCAGACCGATCGCGCCCAACGCAATACCTGCAATAGCAAGAGTTTTTCTAGACGGGTCTTTCATACCGAGATACCCCAGCACGATACCAGCAATTGAGATCGGTCCGCCGCACAAAGGAATGAACCAAGCGCACAGACTGGTCACACCAAGCATCAACGAAACAGCGGCATAAATGCTTTCATTTCCTTTTGGCGCAGGTGAAGACGTGGGTTCGGGATTAAAAGGTTGGGATTCCATTTTCATTCTCCTGATTAATGTTTACAACATTTTACATGAACCCAGAATAAAGGTTATCCACCAACAGTCCTATCGGTGATCTTCAACGCCTCATCCAACACATCGAACCCTTCCTTTAGTTCCTTCTCACTAATGATCAATGGCGGAATGATCAATACGGTGTGCCAGTGGGTATAAAGGAACAAGCCATGATCCATACAATATTTACGCAAAGCCACCATCTCCGGCGATGAGCCATTCCAGGGTGCCACTGGTTCTTTGGTTTTGCGGTCCTTCACCAACTCGATAATTCCGAACAGACCGATACTCCGCACCTCCCCCACAGATGGATGCGCTTCACCCAGATCAGACAGCATACGCCTCAACACCGCGCCCATGCCTGCTGCATGCTCCACAACCTTATCCTCCCTCATAGCTTGGATATTCGCCACAGCTGCAGCCATGGAAATGGGATGCGAAGTATATGTCAATCCGCTCTCAAAGGCATGCTCATCGAATGCTGCGGCGATCTCCGGCTTCATTGCCACCGCCCCCAACGGTGCATATGCAGACGTAAGTCCCTTTGCCATTGTGATCATGTCCGGCACGACATTCCAATTCTCAATGGCAAACCATTTACCTGTACGTCCAAACCCGCTCATTACTTCATCTGCGATCATTACGATGCCATACTTATCACATAACTTGCGGACACCCTGCATATACCCTTCTGGTGGGATGATAATGCCGTTCGTGCCTGTCACCGATTCCATTAAGATTCCAGCGATCGACTCTGGACCTTCGTACAAAATGATTTCTTCCAAATGGTTGACATAATCCTGGGCAAAGTCTGCTTCGGAGATGTTTGGGTTGGTGCGATGGAAGGTAGAGCGATAGCGATATGGGTCGAGGAAATGCACAACGCCCGTCATCAAATTCGGTTCCCAAGCCACACGCCGCGGATCACCGGTGGCAGCCATTGCCCCAGCCGATGCACCATGATAGGAACGATAGCGGGTAAGGATCTTATGGCGCTTGGTATACCCACGTGCCAGTTTGATGGCATTTTCATTCGCATCTGCGCCACCAAGCGTGAACAGCACCTTGCTCAACCTTCCCTGCGGAGTGACCGAAGCCACTTCCCTGCTAGCCAATGCGCGGATCTTCGTCGTCATACCGGGAGCCGCATAAGGCAATTCCGCGGCCTGTTCCTGCATGGCTTTGATAATGCGTTCGTCACCATGACCGATATTGACACACATCGTCATGGAATTGAAATCGAGGTATTTCTTGTCATCCACATCCCAGAAATACACGCCCTTGGCGCGCTTCACCGCAATGGGATTGACTTTAGCTTGTGCAGACCACGTCCAAAAGACGTGTTCTTTTGAAAGAGGGAGAATTTCATTATCGGGGAGGTCGAACATGGAAGGTTCCTTCGCAATGCGAAATTCATAATGCGGAAAATGCGCAGTATGTATCTCGAATTATAATCCCCTGCCCATGAACCCATTCCCCTACAAACGCATTGTTGTCATTGGCACCACATCCTCGGGTAAATCTACTCTAGCAAAAGAGCTGGCAGATAAACTTGGGTTGGAGTTTATAGAATTGGATGCACTACATTGGGAACCAAACTGGAAAGAGGCAGAACTGCCCATATTTCAGGAGCGTACCAGAAAAGCAACCGAGGCAGAAGGCTGGGTTGTCGCAGGAAACTATAGCAAGGTACGCGATATTATTTGGAGCCGCGCACAACTTCTCATCTGGCTGGATTATCCCTTTCATATCGTGTTCTGGCGTTTGCTCACCCGCACCATTCGCCGCGCCGTTACACAAGAGGAACTATGGAATGGCAACCGCGAATCTTTTTGGTGGCATCTCAAAATTTGGTCTGAAGAATCTCTGTTCCATTGGCTTTTCAAAACCTATTGGCGCAGAAAACGTGAAATTCCCCTCTTGTTGGAAAAACCTGAATACCAGCACCTGGAAGTCATACAATTTCTCCATCCGCATGAGGCAGAAAGTTGGCTCAAAAACCTGCTACCCCCGAATCCCTAAAAGAAGTGCGATCAAGATCGCACCTACAGACAAAAAACCAACCCGAATGATATGACGGCGCGTCATACCCGCTTTGTCTTCTCGTTGTGGCAACATCCTTAACTTTTGCTGAAACTCTGTCAGGCTCCATGATAGAACACTGAAGATCAAACCACTAAACATCAAGCCAGGCGCAAACTTAAACCAAACCCCATAGGCGGCAAGGAATAAAGAAATAAAAACAGCAGGAGCCGGGAACCATTTCCATTTACGCCATTGAGCGAGCAATCTAAAAGCGCCAAAGACAATGATCCATACGCTTGCATTTTCATAACCTGCCTGCTCATAGCCCCATGCGAAAGCACCAGTCGAGAGAACGATAAAGATCAAGAACGCAATTGATATCAAAATTCCTCCAATGCAAATTTTACCATTCGCCTAAAACCCGCATGTTATACTCCCAGCATGTCAACTGAACATGAGACGATTAACGGTGAAAGAACATTAGAAGAGTGTCAGGGAACATTACATCCAAAAGCCATTGA
>JBEBCV010000285.1:0-3349 GCA_041157505.1 Chloroflexota bacterium
TGATCACCGTAATGTAAAACCAGGCAACGGGGTACTGCAGATTCAATTTATCTCTGAAGGAAACAACAACCAAGCCTTCCAAAATACCAAATGACCAAAGATATGCCAAAGCCGGGTAGACCAGTTGCCAGTTCCAGCGGCGAGCCGTAAAGAATGCCAACCAGGCATTGCCTAAACACCAACCGCCAATGGTCATGGTCATGAAGCCGGTCACATTCCAGGCAAAGATGGGAGCTTGCTGTTCGGGCTGAAAAAACAAAACCGCCCCGATGACAGCATACAGGGCGGCAAGCATATAGGTTAACACACGAGACGTATTGGTAAGCATAATTCTCTCCTATTAATAAAGATTGGAACAATACGGATAAACACTTAACTATCTATGAAGTTTTTACCTCAAAAGGATCATTCTACATACTGAGCATAATTTTCGCCCAACAAATTCTCCAAATATGGTGTGACCTGCCAGAAACTTTTCAAGTTTTTGTATTCCTCCACCCAGCGTGGATTCTTGCCCGCGGGCGAAACTTTCACCGAACGGATCATCAGATTCTTGGCAGTGTGTTCAATAGGCACAAATTGGGTCACATCGGTACGATAGCCCATAATGCGCAACAACGTGGCGCGAAAGGTATCGGTGAGGATATCGCCCATGCGCTCGAACAAAATGCCGTGACTAAGCACAGAGGCAAGCGGCGTCGGTGCAGGGACTTGCGCCATTTGCACTTGTAGATCATGTTGGCAGCATGGCGCACAGACAATGACCTTGCTCTCCCAGCGGATACCTTTGGCGAGGGCATCGTCGGTGGCGGTATCACAAGCATGCAGAGCAACCACAATATCGGGCGTAGAGTCAGGCACAAAGTCCCCGATGGTGCCGACTTTAAATGAAAGTTGACTCCAACCAAGCTTTCTGGCTTTCTCCTGATGGCGTTCGATCAGATCCGCTTTGATATCCACACCAGTAACATGCGCATCGAGTTTCAGAATTTCATGCAGATAGTAATAAACCGCGAAGGTTAGGTAGGCATTACCGCAGCCGAAGTCCACCACATGGACAGGTTTACCCGCAAAGGTTTCCAATGCGTCGCTTTCATCCACCAAGCGCAAAAACTCGTTGATCTGAGTGTACTTGCGCTGCATATCCGCTTTGATCCTGCCGTCTTTGGTGAGAATGCCCACCGCCTCTAAAAACGGTTTGGCATTCTCTGCTGAAAGCAGGCGGCTCTTTTCGCGATTATGTGACAAGTCCACCACTGGCAAGGTTGTGGGCGTAGACTTGCGCTCGTTGACCAATGCCTTACCTTTTTTCGAAATGTTGACCTGTAAGGTGCCGGTGGTGCTTTCTACAAAAATATTGCGGAAGGGCATCGCCAGAACTTCGTCAATTCGGGCGGAAGCTTCTTCAAAGGTGTAATTCTTGGAAATATCTTTCTTTTCATCGAAAAAGGAGAACTGCAAGTGGACCTCGCCCCGCAACTCCACCGGGCGGATGATGACTTTGATCCATGCCATTTCCGCGCTTTTTTGTGCCCCCGTAAATTGGGCACGGATGAAGGTATCGCGGGAGAGCATCCGCGAACGAACTTTGTCAGTGTAGGTTAATTCCATGCTGGGATTATACGACCAAATAATTTTATAAATAATCAAAAGGTGGCAGTCACTTGAAGAGTGACGCCACCTATCACAAACAGTCGTTTCAAATGGTTTTGCGTTCTCGTTAAATCTCCCGCTCGTCCTCTTCGCGCGCCGCTTCGCCTTTCTCCATCTTGCGCTTCAAATGCTCGGGCCAAGTTGATACATCCTCCGCTTGCAAGAACAGCGGACCATTCCCCTTTTGGGTCAAAATCTCGCGCGAGCGGACGTTCAAGACCGCTTTCGCCGCGTCGATGCCAGAGGCAGTCACGCCTGCCACGCCGTGACTCATCGTGCTTGCTCCGCACAGATACAAGCCATCAAACTCGGTGCGTGGCGTGAAACCCAACGGACCCACTTGACTTGGAAGCTTATCGATGCCATATAGATTTCCGCGCGTGGCATTGAGATAATGTTCATTCGTGAGCGGCGTGCCGAGGCTGTAATACACAATGTGCTTACTCAAGCCCGGTATGCGCTTTTCCAGTCCGCGCACCATGCGCCAGGCAAGGTCTTCTTTCATTGCTTCATAATCCGCGGGGCGTGAGCCATATTTGGTATGCGCCCATTTCTCGAAGGCATCATAGCCCACGAAAGCAAATGACTCACAAGTGTGATGTCCGCTATGCATTTTCGACGGGTCTTTCAATGTGGTCACCGTCAGGAACATGCCGGGCATGGTCTCGTCTTTCAACGCGGCATCGGTCAAGCCTTCGGTATAGATCTTGTCCACATCGGGGTGATCGTAATACCACATATTGCCAGAGTCCAAGCCCGCGCCGCGAAGATCCATATCGGTTGCAAAGAAAAGGCTCAAGCAAGAAGTGGAATATCGGACGGAATCAATTTTCCGCTTAAGTCGAGCCGAAAGTCTTTCTCGTCCGATCAACTTTCCAAAGATCACCTCAGGGTCTGCATTGGAGATGACGACATCCGCAAGGATCTCTTCGCCCGACTCCATTTCAACACCGATCACTTTTCTACCCTCAAGCATGATGCGCTTCACACGTGACTTGAGCCGGATCTCCCCCCCAGCCCTCTTCAGCGCCCGAACAAATGCTCGCGGGATCGTGAACGCCCCACCCAGCGGATAATATCCGCCCTCGAGATAATGATGTGTGATACCCGCATGCATGAAGGCGCTGACCTGCGAAGGCGGTAAGCCATGATCGCCTGACTGCCCCGCTAACACGCCGCGCAACACTGGGTCAGTGATGTGCGTATTGATAAGGTCCGCGCCGGTGGCACGCATCCATTTGAGGACGTTGCCTGCTCCTCTCGCCGCTTGCAACGGGCTTGATAAATTACCAATATTTCTCAGCCCATTGATCATGCCCAATAAATCGTTGAAATATCCGTCAATGCCCTGTGCCTCTTGCGGAAAGTGACGTTTGAGTTCGGCGATCAAATTCTCTTTGCCTTTCGGGAAGTTGATCTGTTTATCACCAACAACAATATGGTCGTATCCATTCGGGTTAAGTTCCACAAAGCTCAGGTCTTGCGATACCCCCAAGCCATCATAAATGCGACGCAAACCACCACCCTCTTGCAAATCACCAATGTAGTGGACGCCAGGGCTAAAGCGATAGCCTTCGAGCGTGAATGAATGCGTCCACCCGCCGGGTCTATCATGCTGCTCAAGGACAAGCACTTTTTTTCCTGCCTGCGCAAGAGCAACTGCAGCAGTCAACCCGCCCGCACCCGAACCGATGAT
>JBEBCV010000286.1:0-3277 GCA_041157505.1 Chloroflexota bacterium
AGGGCAACATCAGTGGCAGTCGCCCCGATGGGACCAATATGCGCCACACTCCAATCCAGAGGGAATGCGCCATGTTCGCTCACGCGCCCAAATGTAGCTTTCAAACCGACCAAACCACAAAACGCTGAAGGGATGCGGATGGACCCGCCTCCGTCTGCTCCGATGGCAACGGGCACGAGTCCTGCCGCAACGGCAGTGGCAGAGCCGCTCGAACTTCCACCTGTGAAATGGTTGGGGTTGTAGGGATTGCGAGTCGTACCGTGATGCGGATTCAACCCAAAGACATTGATGCCGATCTCGTGCATATTCGTTTTGCCGATCAGTAATGCGCCGACTTTACGTAAACGTGCAGCTACTTCTGAATCTTCTTTTGCAGGCGCTTCCCCTAAGAACGAAGTGCCAACGGTGGTTGGGTATGGAATCATATCCATTTCATCTTTGATCGCTACCGGTACACCATCAAAGACACTGAGCGGTTTACCGTTCTTGATTCTCTCAGTCGATTCGCGTGCCTGTCGCATCACATCATCACGGTTGACGGCGATGAACGCTCGCAGCGGCGTTTCCGATTTATCACTGGCTTCAATGGCGTCCAGTACTTTTTTGGCAACTTCTTCTGGTGTCGTTGTACCATCACGATACGCTTTGGCAAAATCAAAGATGGTTGTGAATTGGAATCCATTCGTATTCGAATAAGTTGTGGGCCACTGGGTTTCAGGGACAGCCGCATCTTTCGTCTGTAACTCACCGACATAATGGAATGGTAAATACGTTGGCGCTTCTTCGAAATGTTGTTTGCGCAGCCAATTCAATCCAGCGCTTTCGAACAAGCTGGGAATCAACGCGCTTTGCAAAGGTCCTTCCACCAAAGAAGCAAATAACTTCAACGCCCCACCTGCTAGATATGGCAACTTCACCGACTTGAGATCATACTCATCGCTCATGGATTCACCTCGTTAGATTACCAGCACTTTTGATCCGCGAATTTTAGCTTGCTTCATTTCGACCAATGCCATATTGGCATCATCCAGCCCATATTCTTGATATTCCGGTTTGATTCCCGCCTGCGCTGCCACTATTAAGAACTCGCGCACATCGTCACGCGTGACATTTGCCACGCTTTTGATCTCTTTCTCCATCCACAAATGCGTTGGGTAATGGATTTGAAGAAGCGCATCCTTATCTTTTTCTTCTTTACGGATCGCATTGACAACCAAACGCCCACCCGGTTTCAGGATTTTCAACGCCTCCACATCTGGACCCCAAACTGGAGTGGTGTCAATAATCGCGTCCAACCCCTCTAGCGGATTCTCATCTATTGCGCCTGCCCAAGCCGCTCCCAGCGACAACGCGAACTCTCGCTCAGCTGGGTTTCTGCTGAATACAAAAACCTTTGAATTTGGGAATTTATATTTTGCCAGTTTCAACACCAAATGGTTCGACCCGCCAAAGCCCATCAATCCAAGAGACTGTCCATCTTGAATGTTGCTCAATCGCAGTGAGCGATATCCGATCGCGCCAGCGCATAACAAAGGTGCAGCTTCTGAATCCGATAATGACTCTGGAATTGGATGTACAAAATCTGCACGGACTTTCATGTACTCGGCGTATCCGCCGTTGATATCTCGCCCTGTTGCTGTAAAATGCGGACAAAGATTTTCCCGTCCGCTTTTGCAAAAGTCACATTCCCCACATGCTGATGCGATCCATGCCACGCCTACACGTTGACCTTTGTTTCCGCCCTCTTCGATAACACCCACCACCTGATGCCCTGGAATGACAGGCAATTGCGGCGGGGGCATTCTGCCTTCGATCTCGTCCAACTCGGTGTGGCAAACTCCGCAACGGGTGACGCGTAGCAGAACCTCGCCCGGGTTGAGAGTCGGCTCGGGGTGTTGAACCAGCTTCAAAGGAGGTTGAAGCGGCGTTACATCCCCGAGTGACTCAAGCAGTATGGCTTTCATTCTGGATCGCCAATCACAAGTCTGCCTATTTTATGAACTACTTACCTAGCCTGTTCCGAATTGACGATCGCCTGCATCACCCAAACCGGGCACGATATATGCTCGTTCGTTGAGATGATCGTCAATCGCAGCAACATAAATATCAATATCGGGGTGAGCATCCTGCATGGCTTTGATGCCTTCTGGCGCAGCGATCAACCCAACGAATTTGATCTTGGTCACACCCCAACGTTTTAGCACCTCAGCAGTCGCTGTGGCAGAGCCGCCTGTGGCAAGCATTGGGTCAAGGATGAGGCACACAGCAACACGTGGTTGAACAGGAAGTTTGTTGTAATACTCTACAGGTTTAAGGGTCTTTTCATCGCGATACAAACCGATATGCCAAACCTCCGCACTGGGCATCAATTCCCAAATGCCTTCGACCATACCCAAGCCAGCCCTCAGGATCGGTACCAACCCGATCTTTTCCTCCAGTTGTTGAGCGGTCGTTTTTGTCAGCGGTGTTTCGATCTCCACGGGGGTGGTGGCAAGGTCGAGGGTGGCTTCATATGCAAGAAGTCCCGCGATCTCTTTAACGAGTTGGCGGAACTTCTTGGGTTTGGTTTCTTTATCTCTGAGGATCGAAAGCTTATGGGCAATGAGCGGGTGTTTGGATGCGTAAACGTTAGACATGAATTATTCTCCAAAATGAGTTGACCAATTATACCCAGCAGTGCGGGCATTTATAGCCATAAAAGTGATGTTTGTCCCGTGACTTTATCAGACGGTTTCGTTACACTGGAAAAAAGGAGTTCATATGAACGGAAACGATTTTATGGCATGGGTGCTGCGTTCGCCATTGTACGGCATATTGAGCAAAGGCATGATGCTTATCACGGTTACTGGGCGCAAGACTGGCAAGAAATATACATTACCTGTCGAATATTTTGAAGCTGATGGCTTTTTATGGATTGTCACAAGCCGTGATCGAACCTGGTGGCGTAACTTGCAGACCGGAGCTGAGGTGGAACTTCTCCTCAAAAACCAGCCGTTAAACGCATATGCCAGCCTTGTGACCAATCTTGAACAAGTTGAAACGCATTTGCTTGATTATGTGCGTCAGGCTCCATTGGCGGCGAAAGCAATGGGTCTTCGAATGGAGAATAAAATACCAAACGCAGAAGATCTTGCCCGTGAAGCCAAAAAGCGGCTATTCGTCCGTATTCAATTAGCGAAATAGCACGAATGGCAATGCGCCAAGGAGCGCACACACAACGAATCCAATGACAAGCACTGTCAGGCAGCTTGGAAGAAGCCAGCGGATCCATGTCCAT
>JBEBCV010000287.1:0-3047 GCA_041157505.1 Chloroflexota bacterium
CCGCGCGAGGCTTCGAGCATGGGCAAAAGTTCGTGGGTGAGCAAGAATGGTGCCAGATGGTTGATCGCCATTTGCATCTCCCAACCGTCCATGGTGATGATGCGTTCCTGCAGTGTCAGCCTGGCGTTGTTCCAGAGCACGTCCAGTGTGGGGGTGTGCGCTTTCACTTGTTTCGCCAAGCCGCGCACTTCTTCGAGCGAGGATAAATCTCCGGTGACAAGATCAAACTCCCCCTCCGGGGTGAGGCGTTGCAGTTCATCCACCACCGGTTTGCCGCGTTCCACCGTCCGCGCATGCAGCAGGACTTTCCATCCGTGTTTGGCGAGCAGGTGCGCCCCGGCTTTGCCAATGCCGGTGGAGGCGCCAGTGATTAAAATAACAGGTTTTGAGGGGGGCATTACTATTTCCTTGAGATGTTTTTTTCGTGGATATGGAAGGCTTGAGGTGGGGGTATCTTTCGTTTTGGATTTGAGTGTTTGCTGAGAGTTCTTTCCCGTTCGCCCTCCCCAAATTGCCCTGTGACTTGTATAATCGCTCTCAATATGAAAACCTTCTTCAACCCGTTCGCAGCTGCTCAAGCTACTGCCGCCGCTACATGCGCGACCAACGAACCTGCCACGGCTTGAGACGGAACCGAAAGGAAATCCAGTCCCGAAACCAACAGGTTCTCGGGACTTTTTATTTACCGTACCATCCGTCATTGCGAGGAGGGCGACAGCCCGACGAAGCAATCCCAGAATATGCTGAGAGATTGCTTCGCCGCAAGGACAAGAGCGCGGCTCGCAATGACAGAGCGCTTGGTATAATTCGCCAGCCATTTTCAAAAAATTGGAGTTTTCACCGCTATGACCAAAAAAATCACAGGCAACCAGATTCGCCAGGACTTTATCGACTTCTTCGTTGAACACGGACATACCGCCGTGCCATCCATGTCCCTTGTTCCCGGTGGGGATGGCACGCTTCTTTTCACCAACTCGGGCATGGTGCAGTTCAAAGATGTCTTCATCGGCACCGACAAAAAGCCCTACACCCGCGCCGTCGACTCGCAGAAGTGTATGCGTGTGGCAGGCAAACACAACGACCTGGAAGACGTGGGCCGTGATGATACCCATCACACCTTCTTTGAAATGCTCGGCAACTGGTCATTTGGCGACTATTACAAAGAAGAAGCCATCGCCTGGTCGTGGCAATTGCTCACCGAAGTGTGGGGCTTGCCCAAAGACAAACTCTACGCTACCTGCTTCCGTGACGACAAAGGCAACGTCCCGCAAGATGATGAAGCCGCGGATATCTGGAAGAAACAGCCAGGTTTTGACCCCGAACATGTGCTCTTCTTCGGGCGTAAGGAAAACTTCTGGCAAATGGCTGAAACCGGTCCGTGTGGTCCGTGCTCGGAAATTCACATTGACCTCGGCGAAGAACGCGACAACCTGCGCGGCACCGACCACGTCTGCGGTGTGAACGGCGAGTGTACGCGTTATCTTGAACTCTGGAACAACGTTTTCATTCAATACAATCTATTCGATGATGGTCGTCTCGAACCGTTGCCTGCCAAGCATGTGGATACTGGTATGGGTTTCGAGCGTATCGTCTCCGTTTTACAAGGCGTGGACTCAAACTACAAGACCGACCTCTTTGCTGGCTCGCTCGAAGTGCTGCGCTCGCTTACGGGTCACAGCGAAAAGGAAATGCTTGCCAACTTCACGCCGTATCGCGTGATCTGCGACCACGTCCGTTCGGCGGCGTTCCTCATTGCAGATGGCGTCGTTCCGGGTAATGCTGGTCGTAACTACGTGGCACGCATGATCGTCCGACGTGCGGCGCGCTTTGGCTCGAAGATCGGGCTCAACGAACCCTTCCTCGCCAAGGTTGCTCAAGCCGTGATCGACTACTACGGCGACTTCTACCCCGAATTGAAAAAAGCCCAGCCTGCTATTCTCGATAACTTGACTCGGGAAGAAGTCCGCTTCGCACGCACGGTTGAGGGGGGGACTGCCCATTTAGAGAATCTTCTCTCAGACTTGCGCGCTTCCAACCAGACTGTCCTTGATGGTCACAAAGCTTTCGATCTTTACGCCACCTACGGCTTGCCTTTCGAAATCTCACGAGACATTGCCCGCGAACAAGGTCTCGATGTGGACGAAGCTGGCTTCACTGCTGCGAAAGAAGAACATGCCAAAGCCTCCGGCGGCGGCAAAGCCATGGGCAAACTCGGCGGCGAAGATGCGGAATATTTTGCAGGCATTCTCAAAGACCTGCAAGCCAAAGGCAAACTCGGCAAAGACGGCGTGGAATATGACCCCTACAATGGTACAGATGTTGCTCGCTACTCGAACCTTGAAGTCCTTGCTCTCGTGGTTGGTGGACAGTCCGTAGACTCTGCTAAATTGGATGATCAGGTTGAGGTCATTTTGCCCAAGACCGGCTTTTATATTGAAGCGGGTGGTCAGGTCAATGACACTGGTTTTATTCGCGGAGAAGGCTGGGAGATCGAAGTGACCGGCATCCGTCGCGCATCTGCGGGTGTGATCGTGCATATCGGTGAAGTCATAGCCGGTCATCCCAAAGTGGGTGACAAAGCAACCGCCGAAGTGGACGCGACTCGCCGCCACGACATCATGCGCAACCACACTGCAACTCACTTGCTTCACAAAGCGCTTCACGAAGTGTTGAGCGACCAAGCCAAGCAGGCGGGTTCACTCGTCTCGCCGACTCACTTGCGCTTCGATTTCAACCACCCCGAAGCCATGACCGCCGACCAGATCGAACGCGTTGAGCGCATGGTCAACGAAGCCGTGGCAATGGACATGCCCGTGGTCAAGGTGACCAAGTCGCTCGATGAAGCCAAGAAGGAAGGCGCGATGGCGCTCTTCGGTGAAAAATATGGTGAGACCGTCCGCACTATTTCCATCATGGAAGATGATAAAGACAAATATTCCTACGAGTTGTGCGGTGGTACACACCTCGAACGTACATCGGATGTAGGTGCATTCATCATCGTCAGCGAAAGCTCGGCGGCGGCAGGTGTGCGCCGTATCGAAGCGGTC
>JBEBCV010000288.1:0-2747 GCA_041157505.1 Chloroflexota bacterium
TAATGAGATACATTTGAACACTACCTTGCCTGCACTTATGAATGAACTTGGTGCTGCTTATATTGGTCTGCATGGCTGGGATCAGAACACGACTTCAGATGGGATACGGTTAGGCAGACGATATAGATATCTTCAGCATCAGTCAGATAATTTTTTGTGGCGTTATGCCCTTCATCCCGCATTGTGGGATACCCGTGCACTCGCAGGAATTTCCTCTGTCCTAATGGATCCAGGAGACGACTTGTCGTTGAGGAGTGCCTGGGCATTTGAACGACGTGCCGGTACACTTCAAACGAATGAATGGGGACCTTCATATCGTGTGTGTGGATTGGGAATGTTGGGAGGGCGGGATAGACTTCCCCGCAGTGTCAATAGGCATATCAAATTCCTTCTATTGAACACTTTGCTTTGGGTTATAAAGATACTTTTTGGTAAAACGGTGCAATCAAAAGCGGTCAACTTTTTTATGCATGAACTATTATTCTTTGATGGTCCCTATCCAATGTATTGGAGCGGTGTGATGCAAAAAGGTAAATTAAACAAAAATCTTGAGAAATATCTGCTTGTCCACCGCCGCAGAGGTGATTTATCCCTTATTAAGGATGCATTACAATAAGTTCCTAATAAATAAAAAAATCTCACGGCATCAAAGTAACCGTGAGAATATGTGTTGAAGGCTAGACTATTTTTCGCGAATGCAAATTGAAAAACGGTCATTATGGACAAAATTGTATACAGCTCGTGCTTTTACGCGTGCTATCAGGCTTCGTTTAGTGATATGTCGCCAATCCTCTGTGTGATATTTGAACTTGAAGAACGCTTGCGGGTGCCGTCCGAACAATCTGTAATCATCTATGATCAACAATGCCTTTCCCTTAAATAGTGTGTTGATTGCATCGAGTTCTTCAAAAAGAGGCACGTCTTTTGGTCCACGTCCTGTGTTTTTGCTGGACCAGTGCCCATCTAAAAAGAAGATGGCATCACCTTGTATATCATGCAAGATGATGGGTAGTACAGTACTGCTGTCTCCAAGATGAAATGTTATTTTTGAGCCATTGTATTTGGCTTTGCAATTTTCGTAGAATTCCTGTTTGATTTCGATAGTGTGCAGTTTGTCGAACATGTGTTCCATTGCAAAGATAGTGTCGCCCCGGTATGTGCCGGTTTCAACAAATGTTTGAAAGGAATTTCCCTTGAAGGTCGATAGATCTATGATTTCTTTGAGTTGTTCTTTAGTTAAACTTGGCATGGCGGTATTATGACACTTATTTTCAATAAGTCAAGGAAAAGATTTATATGATTAATTATCTGGTTAGGAAGCTCTCGTTAAAATGGGCGTGCTAAAAGAAATTAATAATTTTTTTACTTGGGCGACCGGTTGGCTTTCATCTGCCGACCTGTCCATTTTCCATGAATTTGCTCCGCCTCCTACTGGAGGCGGGCACCAGTTCTTGCGTGCGTTCTGGAAGCATGCAGAGATGCACAGAATTCGTGTTGAGAACAATCGTGTTTCCCGTACTACACAAGCATGCCTTTTCAATTCATTTAACTTCGATGTGAACCGCCTCAGTCTGATCAGACGTGACTCGGTGTTATATGTCCATCGAGTGGATGGACCCATTGACGTCTACCGTGGGCGGGATGAAGGTGTTGATCGTGGCATTTATGCCGTCAATCAAAAATTTGCAGAAAAAACAATCTTTCAATCGCAATACAGCTTGAGAAAACACTTGGAACTTGGGATGCAATTTCGCAATCCAGTGGTTATTATGAACGCTGCTGATCCTGAAATATTTCATTCTCACGGGCGGAGCGATTTTTCCCGCGATCGCAAAACCCGCCTCATTGCATCCAGCTGGTCAGATAATCTCAACAAGGGCGCGTCGGTCTATCAATGGTTGGATGCACATTTGGATTGGGAGCGATATGAAATGATATTCGTTGGACGGAGCCCTGTTCAATTTAGGAATATTCGCATGATACCTGCTGTGGATTCTTATCGAATGGCAGAATTGTTTCGTGATCATGACGTTTATCTGACAGCCAGTAAAAATGACCCTTGTTCTAATTCGCTGATCGAAGCTCTGACCTGTGGTCTTCCGGCGATTTATCTTCAGAGTGGTGGACACCCTGAGATTGTGAAACAAGGAGGGCTGGGCTTTGAAGCAGAGGAGCAGATTCCCGAACTTCTTAATAAACTGGTTTATGAATATGAAAAATATCACTCTTTGATTTCTGTTCCATCTATTCAAGAGGTCAGTGAGGAATACTTGAGAGTACTGGAATTGCTGTAATATGAGACTTTTGTTGGAAGATACTGCTAAAAAGATAATTCAAACTGTTTCGTGGAATTGGAAGCCGTATTCTCGTTTGATCCTTTATGGTGATAGTGTGGGCTGGTCATTGGATTGGGATATGCGCGAACTTGCTAACATCTCGCGCAGACTTGGAATTAGTTTGGCGCGCCCGGTTTGGAAGCATGCACGGACTCCACAATCTATTTTTTATGCCAGTCAGTTTTTTTTAACAAATAATGATTGGATGCAATTGCTTCCAAATCGAATTGGTTTTTCTTATTTCCATGGTGCGCCAGGAAGCGGTGATGCCGAATTTGACGCAGTATTTGATGCGCTTTGTCGTCATCATGAGAAACTTTCGCGTATTCAAGTGTCTCATACGGCAATGTTTGAATCGGTTCTGCAAACAGGTATTGACCCTTCAAAAGTTTTTCGGATTCCCATTGGTAT
>JBEBCV010000289.1:0-15557 GCA_041157505.1 Chloroflexota bacterium
ATACCGATTCGATCTGAATAACGCCTGCCACGGTAAAACCAAGATTGATGGCAATGACAGTGACCAGCGGCAGCATTGCATTCTTCAAGGCATGATCACGCAAGATCTGAACCGTGTTCAAGCCTTTAGCTTTGGCGGTTAGTATGTAGTCTTCTGAAAGCACGTCCAATAAACTGGAACGCATAATGAGGGTGTATTCGCCCATATATACAATGGTGTATGTAAGGGTGGGCAAGAGCATGTGCCTGGCAATGTCACCCCATTGTTGCAAAAGAGGATATGAACTCATGCCAGGGGTTGCTTTGCCTGCCACGGGCAAACCGATCGTGCTACCCCAGAATAACAAAAGAATGGCAAGCCAAAAAGTTGGCAAACTCCACGCAACAAGGCTTGCGCCGACTGCGGTGTAATCAACTTTGGTACGTGCCCGCCAAGCTGCAAAAATTCCCAATGTCACACCAAAAATTATTGATAGGATCTGCCCCGCTCCTATCAATAATACTGTGTTCCATAACCGTTCACCAAGAATATCTACCACCGGGCGGTTGGTGTGATAACTGTATCCCATTTCGCCTTGAAGGAGATTTCGTACATAAATAAAGAACTGCGTCTCCATTGGGTTGACCGTGCAACTGCCAAACTCAACCGGGTTCAAGGTTTCAAAACAGTTGATGACGGGTTTGTCTAACCCAAAACGGACGCGGAGTGCCTCGATCGCATCTTTGTTCAAGCGTGGGTCACGAATACCGGCACGCGCAGGGTCGCCCGGTAGAACGCGGAATAGGAAAAAATTCAGGATAATGACAAAGAATATTGTAAAAACAGACCATGCTGCTTTTCGGAGAATAGCTCGAGTGCGATCCAAGGGTCACTGCTCTCTCGAACTCTGCCCTGCATGCTTGATGATAGTATGCAGGGCAGAGTTATTCATATAAGATTTGACTTACTTAACTGGCTCAATTACGACCAACGAGGTTACATCAGAAAGTTCCACTTTGGCTTGGTCTGTGATCCAGCCGGTAAAACGATCTGTGCGGAAGGCTTGAACGTTGGCATCATAGAACGGGATGATGTACACAACGTCGTCATGGACGATCTTCTGCATTTCCCAAACGATCTCTTTGCGGGCTTCAAAGTTTAATTCTACTTGCTGTTGGGAGTAGAGTTCATCGTATTTGGGGTTGGAGTAACCCGTTTCGCTGGAACCTGTTGGCACGGCTTCGCTGGTGTATACATAGAGCAAAGCGCTTGGGTCAGGGTCTGATGCCCAACCCCAGATCATGATATCAAAATCAAATGCGGGGCAGCACTGGGCAGTGAGCGCATCGGGATCTACAGCCTGCGGTTCGAGGCTGATGCCGATCGCGCCCCACATTTCAGCAAGCAACTCAGACATGCGTGGCGCAGTGAGGCTATCGCTGGGCCAGTTCAAGCGGAAGGTTAACGGGCGAGAGCCATCTGGCATATCGCGAATACCATCACCATCTGCATCCACATAGCCGGCATCATCCAGAATTTGATTGGCTTTTGCGGTGTCAAACTCATAGTCGGTGAGTGAGTCGTTGTACCAAACACCCAAACCATCGGGGATCAAGGTCAGACCGGGATTGCCAAGTCCGAGCAGGATCACATCGATCAATTTTTGCTTATCGGTAGCATGCGCCATCGCAAGGCGGACATTCCGATCGCGCAGAGCAGGGTGCCCAGTGCAGAGACCACCTTCTTCAGGACAATTTTCCGGGTCAACTTGATTAAAAATGATATCGGTCACGCCAGGAGAAAGCGGGGCACCCACAACGAGGTCGATATTTTCTTCCGCTTTCAAAGATTCAGCAGCTGTGTTTGGCATTTCAGTGACCATGTCCACTTGTCCAGTCTTGATCGCCTGAACAAGGGCATCCTGATTCTCAAATGTCTGGAAGATCACTTCATCCACTTTGGGTGGAGTTGAAAAGTGTTCCTTATTTGCTGTCAGCCGGACAAACTCGTTCTGCACATATTCCGCCATCTTGAACGGACCAGAACCGATCATTTCGGTATTTTCATATTCAAGCTTATTCACACCTTCCCAAACATGTTTGGGCAAGACGTACAAAAAGACCAACTGGCTTTCAATATTCGGAATCGCTTCGGTAAGGGTCAGGATCACTTCATTATTTTCTGTGGCTTCAATGGTATCGAAGTAGGTTGTGTAATATCCGTTCAAGTATGGATATTCAGGCGTATCCTTGTATAAGTTATACGTCCAGGCAATGTCTTCCGCAGTCAATGGCTGTCCATCATGCCATTTAAGTCCATCACGGATCTTGAAGGTCCAAACCGTACCATCCTCCGAAACATTAGCGCTTTCGGCAAGGCTTAGGGTGAATGAACCATCCAAATTCAGATCATACATGGAATCATAGACCAGTTCAAAAACGGTATACGCTTCAGTTAGGATCGCCATGCCCGGATTAAGGGTATCTGGGCTGCCTGCCCAACCCACTCGCACAATGGCGGGTTCACCTGCTCCGCCTCCGCTGCATGCTGATGCTAGTAGTGCGATCAGCACAAACAAGTACAACGCTTTCTGTTTCATCATTTCATCCTCCATTGACTAAGTTGGCGACAACAAACAAAATGCGCCATGGCAGAATCACAACATGGCGCATGAATTACCTAACTTCTCAGGGACAAGATGGGATTCCATCAGTCATCATACCTGAAATTAATTTTACTGTAATTTATGATTAATCGAAAGTTTAATTCTCAACCAAATGGCAGGCGACATGATGTCCAGGTCGTATCTCTCGCCACTCTGGCACTTCAGCTTTGCAACGATCTACAGCGATCGGGCAGCGGGGATGGAAGCGGCAGCCAGAAGGAGGGTTGATGGGGCTGGGCACATCGCCACTTAGGATGACGCGCTTGCGTTCCCGCTCCTTGCGTGGATCTGGAACTGGTACTGCAGACAACAAAGCCTTGGTGTACTGGTGCAGCGGATTCTCATATAGTTCATCACGCTCTGCCAGTTCGACCAACACGCCCAAATACATAACAGCCACACGGTCGCAGATGTGACGTACCATGCTTAGGTCATGGGCAACGAACAAATAAGTGAGACTAAGCTGGTCTTGCAATTTTTCAAGCAAGTTAACCACCTGCGCTTGAATGGAGACATCCAATGCAGAGATCGGCTCATCGCAGACAATGAAGAGCGGCTCAGAAGCCAAGGCACGGGCGATCCCAATACGTTGTCTCTGCCCACCTGAAAATTCATGCGGGAAGCGGTTGATATGGCGGGCATTTAAACCAACCAGTTCCAGCAATTCCTTAACACGCTCGTCACGAGCTTTTTGGGTTGAGATCAATTTGTGAACGCGCAGTGGTTCACTTACGATTGAATTCACCGTCCAGCGTGGGTTCAATGAAGCATAAGGGTCTTGAAAGATCATTTGGGCTTTGCGACGCACTTTCATCAATTCACTGCCTCGCGATTCGTACACACTATGCCCGTCAATAATGGCCTTGCCTGATGTTGCTGGATATAACCCCAAAAGTGTGCGTCCAGCCGTTGTTTTGCCGCAACCGCTTTCACCGACCATACCCAAGGTCTCCCCGCGTTGGATGGTAAAGGAAATATTGTCCACAGCCCGAACAGCACCTACGACCCGCTCAATAAACATTCCCTTTCGAATCGGAAAATGTTTTGTGAGATTCTCTACTCGTACCAATGGTTCGGTCATCGCAAGGCTCCTGTTTTCACATCCACCCAGCAGGCAACTTTGTGTTTTGCTTCAATATCGACCAATGCCGGATTTTCAGTAATGCATTTTTCCTGAACGAACTCGCAACGCGGAGCGAATGGACATCCACGCGGCTCAACCAACAAATTGGGAGGCGAACCCTTGATGGATTTCAAACTCTGGTCACGGCGGCGGTCTGCACGCGGAAGAGCTTGCAACAAAGCCAGGGTGTACGGATGCAAGGTGTTGTCGTAAAGCTCATCCACCAGTGCTTCTTCAACAACGTAGCCAGCGTACATGACAAGAACACGGTCTGCCAGCCCCGCAACCACGCCAAGGTCATGCGTGATCCAGATCATTGCCATGCCAACGCTTTTCTTAAGATCTTTCACCAACTCAACGATCTGTGCCTGAATTGTGACGTCTAATGCGGTTGTTGGCTCATCTGCAATCAATAGGCTTGGTGTGCATGCCAAGGACATGGCGATCATCACACGCTGACGCATCCCACCAGAAAATTGATGAGGATAATCATCCAATCGTTTTTTGGGATCGGGAATGCCGACAAGTTCCAACAGGTTGACAGCTCGATCGCGGCATTGCTCAGGCGTCATAGGGGTATGAGTCCGTAAGGTCTCGGTCAACTGCCTTCCAACCGACAAAACCGGATTGAGGCTGGTCATGGGATCCTGAAAGATCATGGCGATCTCACGTCCGCGAATCTGTTCCATCGCCTCTTCATTTAATTTGAGCAGGTCGGTGTCTCGAAAGATCACTTCTCCGCCGACAATTTTTCCCGGCGGCATCTGGATCAATTTCAAGATGGACATCATCGTTACAGATTTTCCACATCCACTTTCACCTACAACAGCCAGCGTTTCACCTTCATTCAAACTGAAAGAGACACCATTGACAGCATACACAGTCCCTTCCGGCGTGTTGAACTGAGTCTTGAGGTCTTTTACTTCAAGGAATTTGTGATCAGTATTCATTTGTCATTACACCGTTCGGCTGCGAGGATCAAGAGCATCGCGCAAACCATCACCAAGGAAGTTGATGCTCAGCACGATCAAAACAATGAACAAACCCGGAAATAGCCACATCCAATAGGCAGACTCGATATATCGATATGCATTTTCGAGCATATTGCCCCATGTTGCGGTTGGAGCACGTACACCCAAACCCAGAAAACTGACATAAGCTTCAAGTGAGATCGCACCAGCAACCCCAAGGGTGGCAGAGACCACTATCGGAGCAATGCTATTCGGCAAAATGTGCTTGAATATGATCTCCCAAGTTGGTGTTCCTGTAGCACGAGCGGCGAGGATAAATTCCCGTTCTTTGATAGAAAGGAATTCAGCGCGTACGATACGGGCAAGGTACGGCCAGCTCGTAAGCCCAATGATGAAGATGATCACGACCACACTGCCGCTAAACTCCCTTCCAAATAGATCAATATTTTTTATGTCACTCGAAAAGAATTTTGCCATCACGATCAGCAAAAGCAATTGAGGCAGATTCAACATGGCTTCTGTAAAACGCATGAGGATGGCATCGATTTTGCCACCAAAATAGCCTGCGACCGCGCCAATGACAATTCCGATCATCACTTCTACAAATGCGGCGGTGATACCAATGAGGATCGAGATCTGTCCACCATAGATGGTACGAGCAAATAGGTCACGTCCAATGGTGTCCGTACCAAATGGATGCGCAGCACTGGGAGGCTGCAAACGTTCTTTTGTATTTGTAAAGTTGGCGTATTTTTCAGTGACGAAAAATGCCCCACCAAAAGAATAGATCACCAAAAGTATGAGAACGACCAATCCGGCGATCGCCATTTTGTGCCGCTTAAACCTTCGCCATGTAAGGTCACTTAGAGATAATGGCGGCGCCTCGATCTCAGCGATCAAGGTGGCTGGTTGATTTGAAGCCTGAGCTGGAGTAGACATGGCTTTCTCCTAATCAAATCTTATACGCGGATCGAGCCACGCATAAACAATGTCTGTGAGAATTTGAAAAACAACGACCGAGATGGCGATCATCATGAGAATACCCATGACGACAGGTGTATCCCCGCGGTCGATTCCATCAATGAAAAGCCTACCCATGCCAGGCCAGGCAAATATACGTTCTGTGACTACAGCGCCTCCTAATAAAAGAGGAAGGTCCAAACCTACCACAGTAACAATTGGGAGGGAGGCGTTCTTTAGCGCGTGAATGAATGTGATCTCGCGCCTGGGCAAGCCCTTGGAACGTGCTGTACGGATGTAATCCTGCCCCAGCACTTCAAGCATGGTGCTACGGATATAGCGACTGTATGCAGCAAAACTGATGAAGGAGATGCTAAAGACCGGCAGGATCATGTGGAGAATGATCTGAGCAGGTGTCTCACCAACCTTGGGGTCGAACATTCCCACCGTTGGCAGATATGGCAGCCCCCATCGTTTGAAGTTAACCGAGAAAATATACATCGTGGATAATGCGATAAAAAAGATCGGCATCGAATATCCAACAAAAAGAATACCAGTGAGAAGATTGTCAAAAAAAGAATATTGACGCAAAGCGGAGAAAACCCCAACTAGTAATGCGCCAAAAACAATAATTACTTCCGAAGTGAGCATGAGGATCAAGGTGTTTGGCAAACGTTCACCAATAACCTCTGTAACTGGACGACCTGTTTGAACAATGGAAGTGCCAAAATCTCCACGAAGCACACCATGTCTTGTACCGTACGTTTCAGCGATGCCATCACCATCCAGATCGGTTTTTGCCCAGTCATTGCCAATAAGCCAATAGAGATATTGAATGTGAATGGGTTTATCCAGCCCCAATTGGCGGGTGAGGCGGGCACGATCCTCGGGTTTGGTGGGTGTACGTCCCCCCATTGTAGCCAAAGGATCAGTCGCATTCTGCATCAAGACAAATAGGATAAGGCTGACGAGAAGTAACAAAGGTATGGCTTGCAACAGGCGGCGGACAATGTACTTTGTCATAGGTTCACCTTCAAAAAGCAGGGGTTCTGCAATTTTATAACAGAACCCCTGCCAACTTAAGACTAACTCAAAATCTTACTCAGCAAGATCCCATTCCATGATGTTATAGAACGGGGTGGCACCGGAGAGCTTGACATTGGTAAGGCGAGAATTGACAGCCCAGATGTCAGGATCCCAGTAGATACCGATCCAGTACGCCTGATCGAAGATATGCTTGGAAATTTGGTGGAAGGTTGTTTCGCGGGCAGCGGCATCAACCTGGGAGCTTTCGGTGGTGAAGAGAGCTTCGAGGTCGGTATCGCAAACAGCCTGCCAGTTGCTTCCATCGGGTGCTTCATCGGTGGGGATCTGGTCGCAGAACCACTCGGAAGTGTGCGGGTCAGGGAAGTTAGCGGTGGTTGAGTATTCGAAGATATCCAACGAACCAGTCGCAGCAGGACCACCTTCAGCATAACCATCGAAGAAGTTTTCGGCGTTGATCAATTCAGTGCCAATGCCCACTTCGAGGAGTTGTTGTTGGAACACAGCCTGGATCTCCTTGCGGATTTCGCGAGTGGTGGTTCCATATTTCAGGACGAGTTCAACTCCATCCTTATCGCGGGTGCCATCGCCGTTGCTATCGGTCCAGCCGGCGGCATCGAGAAGTTCATTTGCCTTGGCAGGATCGTAGGGATACGGAGCAACAGAGGGATCAACAAACGGGGTGTTATCCCAGTAAGTTGCAGCCACGCCAGTGCGACCGAGCAAGAGGTCCGTGACGAGGGATTCGCGGTCGAGCGCATACGCAAGCGCCTGGCGAACGCCTTGATCCTTCAACGCAGGGTGACCCTTTTCGCCGAGGTTCAAGTACAAGCCTTCGTTATAACCAGAAAAGACGGTGAACATCTGTACGCCAGCTTCTTCAAGGGCGGGGATGTCGGAGTAAGCAATGAATGTGCCAAGGTCGCCTTCACCGGATTGAAGAGCAGCGATCTGTGAAGCATCGTCGGGCACGAAGCGGATGAAAATCTCATCCAACATGGGGCGTCCGAGCCAGTAGTTCTCATTGGCAACGAAACGAGCGAAGGAGCCGGCTTCCCATTCAGCGAAGTTGAATGGACCACAACCAACAGTCGGTGCGCGGTTGTATTCAGCTGCGTTCAAATTGCCTTCTGCCTCAAAGACGGGCTGGAGAACATGCTTCGGAATAATGCCTTTCCACAAAGTTGCAGCCCAAGGAGCGAAAGGTTCCTTGAAGGTCACCACAACGGTCTGAGGATCAGCAGCTACAACGCTTTCCATCTCATCGTAGGGGCTCTGCGAAGCCACAGTGTTGTTCGGGTCCATGTACATTTCGTAGGTGAATACGAAATCATCGGCTGTGATGGGCGTGCCATCAGACCAAACAATATCATCGCGAAGATTGAAGGTCAAAGTGCGTCCATCTTCAGAGATACCACCATTTTCAGTTGAGGGCAATTCAGTGACGAGGTTGGGCACAGGAGCGTTCTGATCGTCATAAGCCCAGGCGTAGCAGCTCCACATCTGATAGGTGATTGCGGTGAACCACTGATTCGTATAGAGCGGGTTCAGGTTGTCGAATTCCTGTGTGAAGATGAAGGTTGCGGTCTTATTGCCGCCTTCTTCTGCACCTTCAGCGCCAGGTGCCTGAGTCGCTTCACCAGCGGCTTCTGTCCCCTCCGCCGGGGCTGAGCCACCACCACATGCTGCAAGCAGCAACGCGGCAATGACCATCATGAACAAAACTGACTTAAGGTTTTTCATGCTTTTCTTCTCCTTTGTGTTATTTGAAAACGTGTGAACCGGTTTCACACGCTATTCACGAGATAATTGAAGATTGGGTATATAAGCTTTGCGAGTTGGAATGTGATAAGAACAGCCTGGAGTTAAGACATGGATTCTCAAGTTGCTGACGGCAGTAGGTCTGCCTTTTTCTGCTTCTGCGACATCGGTGGACTCCATCTCGCTTCCGTCTACAACGGTAATTGCTCCTGTTCCTACAACAGTAACCTTCGCCTCATCCTCAACAATCGCAGCAGTATTCTCATCGATCCCGATGCCTAACAATCTTGGGTTGGCTGCGATCATATATATCAATCGCCCTAGCCTGTCACGTTGACGAAAATGCTGGTCAAAGACGATTGTATCTGTTAATCCCAGACCAGGAGCGAATTGAGCAATTCCTTCGCGCGGAGTGGGTCCACCTTTGCCATATGCGATCATGGTTTTTGGCATCACAGCAGCTCCAGCACTTGTCCCAGAAATGATCACACCTCGACGATACGCATCCATAATAGCAGCTTCAACTCTTGTGCCACCAATGATCGCGGGAAGACGCATTTGCGTTCCTCCGGAAATAAAAATTCCGGTGGCGTTTTGGATGGTCTCCACATAGTCATTTGCCTGAGTTTCTACCCGTGATCGAAAATCCAAACTACGGGCAGAGTGCGCACCAAGACTCAGAAAATGGCGAGTGTAATAATCTGGAGTATCCTCCAAAACGGAGGGTTGTGGAAGGACCACAATATCCGCTTTTTCCCCTCCTGCAAGACGGATAAATTCCTTCGAGACGACTGGTTTCTTGTGGTTTTCGTTGCCGCCGATCGGCATGAGAATGGTCATGAGTTTGCCTGTAGAAAAGAAACCAATTGCTGCTTCGTCGCGAGAATGTGATCACGCATAGCTTGCTCCGCCATGGAGGCATTATGCCCTTCCAACGCATCCATGATTGCTTGATGTTCCTGTCTGTCTGTATCATCACGGGCAGGCAAGGGATGAGAAGCTGTTGCAGCAAAATTCGCGATCAACATGGTGGGGAAAGCCGCCCACATTTGGTTCAATGTTCGAATTAGGTACTCATGTTTGCTAATTGTAAATATTGTTTTATGAAAGCTACGATTCAATTCACGGTATTTCAACACTGCTTCAGGCGCATCGTTTTCTTCCATTCCCGCCTGTAATTTTTTCAAACTTAACAACTCGCGTTCAGTAACAACTTGAGCAGAAAAAAATGCAGCCCGTCCTTCAAGGAAAGCACGGTGCTCGTATAGATCAACAATGTCATCAAGGGAAAATTGGATAACTCTTGCACCGCGATACGGGACATGCTCGATCAACCCCTCGTTGACAAGCTCATTCAACGCCTCTCGCACAGGCATTTGGCTGACGCCAAGCTCCTGGGCAAGACGTTCCTGCCGCAGCCATTCTCCTGGTTTATATTGACCTTCGAGAATGGCCGTGCGCATCTTGTCAGCGACAACGTTCCGCAATTGGCGATGGGTATCTGAATTCATAGTGTAGCTATTAATAGATACTGCCACTAGGTTGGGTTGAAGTCACAGAACCATTTTCTGCTGTGATCGAATATCCTACCCCGCCATTTCCGGTCCAGGTGGCAAAATTGAAAGTCCCTGAACCGCTAATGCGATAAACAGAAATGTTTCGATAAGTGAGATTTGTTCTAGGTAGACAAACTTCAGGCATGCCAGGTGTCTGAAGGAAGTATGCAGCTCCATTTCCAAGAATCGAGGCGCTTCCATCCGCTTCTACCACGACTGCAGTTTCTTCATCAATGCCCAAGCCTCTGGCCCGAGTCGCCCAACCATCATTTACAATGCGCGCAAGGAAGGTGGCAAGGCGTCCCATTCGATCACGGGTCACAAAGTGACTATCTGTAATGAGTCCATTCAAATGAGGAACGACCAGAAAATCACGCTCAAGGGTGATGCGGCGTCCAAATGGATTACCCAAGGCAGTGGAAGAATCTACTGTTCCATTTGCAGCAGAGAAGACAAATTCACCCAGGATAGCCAGACCTGCGCTTGTGCCACCAACCGGAACATTTTGTGCGATCAAATTGTGAATCGCATCTTCAACTGGAGTACCTTTCCAATAATCTACATAATTAGCCTGGTCACCACCAGCAATAAATAAAGCCTCAGCGTTATTGATCTTATCCAAAACAAAGGGATCACTTGCTCCGGTTCGTGATGTGATAATGATGGTTTCTACTGAATCGACAGTACCCAGGCTGTAAATATAGGGGTTGTAGGCATCTGTTCCTGCAGCACGAATCACCACAAAATCTCCCCCACCTGATTTATTGATCATCCATTGAAAAGCTGCATCTACATCTGTGCCGCCACCCATTAGCACTGTTCCTGATTGGGTAGGAGTATTCACATCATTTGAATTCCCCACGAAATAGTATTCATACTGTTTTTTTCCTGCAAGGGCTGAGTTGGGGGTTATGAGGGAAATGATGACTGTGAACAAAAAAGTCAATCTGAATAACTGAGATACTGGCTTCATTTTGTGCTCCTTTGGCAAGTAGGCAAGATGGGCAAGTCGTAAAACAGATTAGATATAATATCTAAGTCAGGATACATGTTTTTTTGTTTGAAGTCAATAGGAAATAGAAATATTAAGAATGAAAATATTGGCTATGCGAAATATTAATTAAAGCAACTAGATACTCGAGGCAGCATTTATCACATTGGCAATTTTTAAGAGTACAGATCCATTTAAGTTTGCTCAACAATTTCAACGGCTCCTAATCCCACTCACCTCCCCTACCGTAGGGAATAATACAATTAATAACAATTATTAATAGAATAACCCGTTAATGGCTACGCGCAAATTTAAGCCGTACTGACTAATGCCTTACTTTTCTGGTTCTTCAACTGCAAAAAAGTAAGCTAAATGGCAAAACTCTTTTTTACCAACTGTCAAATTAAAGAAAGTTTGATACTCACCAGATTTTTTGGGTGCTATAAACGATGCTCTTACCCAGATCTCACCGCCAGGGGACACACTTTTTGGAAAGTCCTGAATTTTTGTCTCTTCATGGCGATACCCACCTGCATAAACCATGTCAACACTATTATATGGCCAGCTTTTATTTCCACTATTGAACAACATCCATTGAACTGTAAAATGTGCCTGTGGCTTAAATACTGTATTTCGCGGTGGGGTAACGCCAAACCAAACACAAGTCCAATCCTTTCCCGACATTTTTCTGGGATCTTCATAGCCTTTCTTAGTTTTATCTTCCTCTCCACCCTCATCATCTTCAACAACTGCTTTTCCACCAGGCGTTTGAATGGTGCCTACAGTGGGAGGAATTGTATAAGTTGGAATCGGGGTTAGGGTTGGAAGTGCCCAAAGAAATGTTGGTGTAAAAGTTGGAGTAATCGAAGGCGTAAATGTTGGCTTGGGCGTGAAGGTAACTGTAGGTTCCTTCAAGGCAGTTTGTGTCTGCGCAACTGCGGCTGTTTGCGCAATAGTAGTTCCAAGCAAATTTGGGTCAAATGTTGGCAAAGGGGCAACAGAAGGTGCGCTGGGCAAGGCACACGCCAGCATAACAACAAGTAGCACTGCAAGGGAAAGAGATTTACGCACGTGAACTCCTGCCTTAAAGTATATCGTGAAACCTTCGACGAATAAACTCCTCTCCCTTTGCAATGAACTCATCATATTCGTTAGGTACAGGTGCAGATGCCATCAGATCTTGGGTTTTTTGGCATAAAACCTGACGCGCAGGTGGTGCGCCTGCATCCAACCACTTTTCCATGCTGTAGCGCGGATAGACGCCGCTCACATAGTATCCACTCTTGTAATTTTTCAAGGTTGAAGGCTGGTTGAGAAAGCTCTTGCCGGGACCTACTTTGAAAATCTCATCCACCGCGGAGTTGACATCGTCCAGTTGAAAGCCGTTGTGGATGCGCAAAGCCTGGTCTATGATCTCATGGCAATGGACGAAGGTAGTTGGGGAGATCGACTTCGAGCCAAGAGAATCTCCAATAAACGGAGCCAAGTGTCCGCTTGAGAGAAGAAGCGCGAGGGTGTTCATCCAATAGGTGTCTGCTGCGATCAAATCCATGCCCCAGCCGGTGCCGCTACCGGATGTCGAACAGTGAGGGATTCCATAGTATTTCATCATCTCGGAGCAGGCTACACTAATGAGTATGCTTTGAGGGTCATAAAAGTTGAGCATGGTGCGCATGTCAAAATAGACGGGTAACATGCCAAGCAAAATCGGAGCGCCTTTTTTGATGGTTTGACTGATGACCAAGCCCGCGAGCAATTCTGCCATGAGGAGAGTAAGCGTCCCAGCCGGAGTCAACGGTGTGGATGCACCTGCCATACTGTAATTCGAAAAGATGACAGGTAATCCACGTTCGATGGCGACTTTCATTTTATCTACAGTGCCAGCATTCATCACGAGCGGACTGACCGGATTGAAGTACGGAATCACAAAAGGCTTATCACCGACCTCTTTACCGTGTAAATGTTCGAACATATCGAGCACATCTGGGAAGCGGTCTTCATCAGACACAAGCAATACAAGTGGTTTTGTTGTATTGGCAATATGCTCCAACGATCCATACATATCCCCCAATTCTTCCTTCACATCACGAACAATGCCCACAGTTGAAATCACGTCATAATGTTTGAGAGATGATCCAAGGCGGACAAGGTCACGAAAATTCTCGCGTTTAAAAATATCGAGAGTTTCGTCTACAGGATTTTGGTAGAACAATGCCGTCACCCCCACCCCAAAGCGCAGACGGTCTTCCCCCAGTTTCAACTTATGTTCGCCGCGACGGTCAAATATGTCTATCGTTTTCGGCGCGGATTTAATCGCTTCTTCCACCACAGCAGGCGGGAATTTAATAATTCGGTCTTGAGCTTTCAGCCCCAATTTCCATTCAAGCATATGCAAAATTTCTGGTGAGTCGACACGCACACCTGTTTCGCTTAAGACTTTCAGAACATTTTTGTGAGCTTCCTGTATCTGTTCTTCATTCATCAAAGTTAATCGTGGGCGGACGTTATTCATAAAATTCATCTCCTGCCTCAAATTGTAATTGAGGAAAGGACAAAAAAGAAGCCAGTGCAACTGCACTGGCTTTACATTTAATTTTGCTTCTCCCATAACTTGCGATCATTAGGGTTATCTGGATCAAGATATTTTGGGTCGAGTCTTTTCCCGTTATTGAAACCGTGTGAAGTCCAAATATCTCCAGCGATCTTGTAGGGATCGCATTGAACACCTTGTGATGAAAAGTAATCACAGATACGGGTCACATCGCGCAAAAATATCTTCCAGGAGGTTGGGTTTTCTTTCGGCAACACGATCTGCGGAAAATCGATCAAGGTGATATCGCCATTCCAATACAGGATGTTGTAAGCAGACAAGTCTCCATGGATACAGTTGTTGGAAAGCATAATATCTATGTTGCGAATGACACGGTCCAACAAATCTCGCGCCTCACTCGCAGACAAGTTCACGGAATTCAAAATGGGGGCGGCAGCTGTCTCATCACCGACGAAATCCATGACGATGGCATTCTTTTCCATGGCATAGGGTTTAGGGACGTCTGCGCCAGCCTCAAAAAGCCTTTCCAATGTTTTGAATTCGTATGCGATCCACGAACGATGGCGCACTTCTTCGCCGTAGGTGGTGCGTTTAGCGATGGCGTTGATATCAGCTTCCTTCCAGAGCGCAGAGCCATCGGCATCGAGGTCTACACGACCAATGCGGTATTGGGCATCATTCTTGAGGTTGCGCAATGAACGTGGGCGATAGATCTTGGCTGCTACAAAGGGAGTATCCATATCCGTGCCTGATTTGCAAAGATACACTGATGCTTCTTTGCCGCCTTTGACCTTTCGCAGCACATCTGAGATCCATTGGTGTTCGTAAATCTCTGTCAACGAATCTAATAGCCAGGCTTCTTCGAAGCGGGCGGCTTTATAAGTGAATTGGAATTCTTTTGCGATATCCTGCGCACGGATGAAGAGTTTCGCCTCAACCTCCTTTCGTTTGGACTCACGCTTTACAGAGGTACGCTTCCGGGCGGAATCTTGCCCGTCTTCATTCATGTCATCTAGGTCATCAAAATATTCATGTAACTGATTCTTACTCATTGTTGTAAAACCTTGTCTTTTAACAAAAAACCACAGGATACGACTCCTGCGGTTTGGAAGTGATTAAATAAAAACCGCAGGCTCGCGAGCCTGCGGTTGGACGATGCGGCAAAAAAACTATACCAACTCACACAACGGAGGCGCGCTAAATAAAACAACTGTGGATACTGAGATGACTTGCATGTTTTCGTGCCTCCTTTCGTGGAATAAGATAGTGAACAAATTTTATGCCATCCACTATTGGACGTCAAGACCCAGTTTTGGTATAGAAGGCACCCACCCACACCCCAACCAGGACAATTGCGCCGCCGTTGATAAAGGGCAATGTAACAGTCTCGTTTGCCAGCAAAGCGGCGAAGACTGTAGCGGTCAATGGAAAGAACAAAATCGAGTATGAGGCGGCGGAAGCTGTCCAGCGTGTGAGGACGTATACGAACAGATAAAACATCACCACCGAACCAAAAATGATGAGATAAGCAAGCGCTGTCCAACCGGCTGAAGTGGAGGGCAAATCCCATGCCTCTTGTGCAAATAGCGAGGCAATGCCAAGGAATAGAGCCCCAGCAAACAAGGATAAGGCATTGATAATGACCGGATTGCTATTCACTGAATAGATCTTGAAAATGATATTCCCTTCTGCACCAATTAAAGCGCCAACAAGCAAGGCAATGATGCCAGGAATCAGTTCACGTCCGCCAGGTTGGGCGTTGATGGCGATTGCCAACCCTGCAAAGGCGATCAGTCCACCGATCAGAGATTGTATGCGAAAGGTTTCAAGGCGATGCAACACTGCCAGCACCAAGGTAAACAATGGACCAGTTGAAATTACCACTGTAGCAAGACTGACAGGAACCGTTTGCAAGCCCCAATACAGCAAAGCGAATCCTATGCCCGTAGAGACGAA